>NZ_CALRZC010000184.1:0-17028 GCF_943372545.1 Variovorax sp. YR752
AGCCACCGAATCCACCCCCGCCGCCGCCGCCGCCGCCGCCACCACCACGGCCGCCGCGGCCACCGCGGGGCCCCTTGCGATGGAAGGCATCGGCACCGATGTAGCCCACCGAGGTCTGCATCGGGTCGGGTTGCTTCGGCCCGCCCTTCTTGCCACCGCCGCCGGCGCCACCGCCGGGCTGGCTGCTGCTGCCACCGGGGCCGAAGCCGCCACCGCCCTGGGCGAAGCCGCGCCCGCCGACACGGCTGCGCGGGTTCTGCACGAAGCGCTTGTCGAAAGTCTGCTCGAGCGGGTTGGGAATCGTCGCCGGGTCGATGTCGAACTCCTCGTCGTCGAACTCACCGCGCGGGCGCTCGTCCACCGGCGCCTCCTGGCGCACGCGCTGCGGCTGCTGCGGCGGCTGGGCGCGGTTGCCGCGGTCGTTCGGACGGGGGCCACGGTCGTTGCGGTCATTGCGCGGCTTGTTGTTGCCGCCACCACGCGCGTCGCGGCGCTCCTCGTTGCGCGGCTGCTCGCGGCCAGCGCCGCTGGCCAGACGGCGGATCGCACGCACGTCGTCCGGGCCGAGATCGACCCACACGCCGCGCTTGAGACCGCGCGGCAGCACGACGCTGCCGTAGCGGATGCGGATCAGCCGGCTGACCGTCAGGCCGACGGCGTCGAACAGCTTGCGCACCTCGCGGTTGCGGCCTTCGGTGATGACGACGCGGTACCAGTGGTTGACCCCTTCGCCGCCACCGTCGTCGATCGAGCGGAATGCGGCCGTCTGGCCCTCGATGTCGACGCCTTCGAGCAGCTTCGCCTTGGCCTCGGGCTCCAGCGTGCCAAGCACGCGCACCGCGTACTCGCGCTCGACGCCGAAGCGCGGGTGCATCAGCTGGTTGGCCAGCTCGCCCGAGGTGGTGAACAGCAGCAGGCCCTCGGTGTTGATGTCGAGGCGACCGACCGACTGCCACTTGCCATGCTGCAGCCGCGGCAGGCGGCGGAACACCGTCGGCCGCTGCTGCGGGTCGTCGTGCGTGACGACCTCGCCCACCGGCTTGTGGTACGCGATGACACGCGGCGGCGGCGGCTGGATGCGCACCTTGACCGGCTTGCCGTCCAGTGCGATGCGGTCACCGAAGGAAATGCGCTGGCCGACGTGCGCAGGCTCGCCGTTCACGGTGATGCGGCCGTCGGTGATCATCTGCTCCATGTCGCGCCGCGAGCCGACACCCGACTGCGCGAGCACCTTCTGCAGCTTGGGGGCGTCGGGCTCGGCGGCCAGCACACGCTTGTGCGGCTCCGCAACCTCGGCAGCGGTATCGGCGCTTTCGTCACCGCCGGCTTCGGCCGGTGCAGCAGCCTCGACCACGGGCTCGGCCTCACCCTCGACGGGCGGCTGCGCCGTCTCGTCATAGGCGCCAGACAGCACCTCGGCGAACAGTTCCCCGGTGCGCTCGGCCACGGCCGCCAGGACAGCCTCGGGCGAGACGGCCTCGCCGGCCCCGTCACGGCGCCGATCGCGGCGCCCGCGGCGTCGCCCGCGGCGGCCGGCTTCGCCGTTCTCGTCGCCCTCGCCGCCATCGCCACCCTCCTGAGCTTCACCCTCCCCGCCTCGGTCGGCCGCGTCCGAGCTCTCGGCTCGTGCCGCGTCGGCGACCACGCCCGCCGAAACGTCCGGCGCGGGCTCGCGGGGAAGCGGCGCACTGGGTGCGGGCGCAGCCGCCGGCGTGGCTGCCGCGTCGGTCGCCGCTGGCACCTCCAGCGCGCCGCCGGCATCCACCGCGGCCGCCTTGCGACGACGAGGCTTCGGCGTCGCCGCCGGCTCGTCCGTCGCAACCGGGGCCTCGCCTTCGGTCGGCGCTGCCTTCACCGCCGTGCGTCGCTTGCGCGCCGGCTTCGGCGTGTCGGACTCGGTCGCCGGTGCGACCACCTCGTCGGGGGCATCGGGCTGGGACTCGGGCGGCAGGTTCATGCTTCTGGTTCCATCGGGGCGGCGTCGGCCGCAGGCTCGGTCGGGGTGGGCAGTGCCGGCTCGGCACCGGCATCAGGGGCTGCGTCCGCTTCGGCAGCGGCAGCGGCATCGACGATCAAGAGGTCGGCATCGCTGCCGCCCTCGGCCGGCGCATCCAGCGCCAGGGCGCCCTGCGCCTCGATCAGCGAAGCCTGCTCGGGCAGCGACTCGGCGAGCATCGCGCCGGCGGACGGGGCGCCATCGAGCATCGGCAGCTGCTCGAGGCTGGACAGGCCGAGGTCGTCGAGGAACTGGCGCGTCGTGGCCAGCAGCGCCGGCCGGCCCGGCGCCTCGCGGTAGCCGATCGCCTCGACCCAGCCACGGTCCTCGAGCTGCTTGATGATCTGGCTGGCCACGGTGACGCCGCGGATGTCCTCGATGTCACCGCGCGTGACCGGCTGACGGTAGGCGATGATCGCCAGCGTCTCCATCACCGCGCGCGAGTACTTCGGCGGCTTCTCGGGATTCAGGCGGTCGAGGAACTCGCGCATCTCGGGCCGGCTCTGGAAGCGCCAGCCCTGCGCGAGCGCCACCAGTTCGACGCCTCGTCCATCCCAGTCGCGCGTCAGTTCGTCGAGCAGCACGCGCAGCGTGTCCGGGCCGAGTTCGTCGTTGAACAAGGTGCGCATGTCGCGCAGGGGCATCGGCTGGCTGGCGCAGATGAGCGCGGTCTCGAGGACGCGCTTCGCATCCTGTGTGTTCATGGATCCTGTCAAATCCTCGGCCGGCGCATCCGGCAGGTCTTCGGGCTCGTGGCTGGCGCCACCGCGATCGGCGGCAACACCTTGCATCTGGCAAGTGGGCCGCGCAATCTGCGGCGGCTCGGGGCCGATACGCCTCCGGGCGCATCGGGCAACATGGCAGCCGGACTGTCGACGACTCCGCTGCGGTTCAGCAGATCGGTCAATCGGGCTGGTGCGATCGCGGCATTGTACCCAAGCGGGCCGACCCGGTGTCGCGCGCGCGCCGCGCCATCACGCGGCACCGGTCAGTGCCCGCCACGCAGCCGCGAAGTCTGCCGGCGGGGCCGACTCGAAACGCAGCGGCTCGCCGCTGATCGGGTGGTCCAGCCGCAACCGGAACGCGTGCAGCGCCTGGCGGTTCATGCCCAGCGCGGGCGCGCCGCCGTACAACGCATCGGCGACCAGCGGATGACCGCGCGACGCCAGATGCACGCGGATCTGGTGCGTGCGCCCGGTGTGCAGCGTGCACTGCACGGCACTGAAGCCGTCTCGCGCGGCGACACGCTCGACGTCGGTGCGTGCCGGCTTGCCGGAGGCCACCACGGCCATGCGCACACGCGACTTCGGATCGCGGCCGATCGGCGCCTCGATGCTGAATGCCGCATCGCCCAGCTCGCCGTGGCACACCGCCATGTACTGCCTCCCGACGCTGCGCTCGGCGATCGCTCGCACCAGCGCTGTCATCGCCGGCAGGGTCTTGGCCACCACCATCAGGCCGGAGGTGTCCTTGTCGAGCCGGTGCACGATGCCGGCACGCGGCAGGGCCTGCGCGCCGGCATGGTGGGCGAGCAGGCCGTTGAGCAGCGTGCCCGACCAGTTGCCTGGCGCCGGATGCACGACGAGGCCGGCCGGCTTGTCGACCAGCAGCAGGTGTTCGTCCTCGTGCACGATCGCCAGCGTCATGGCTTCGGGCCGGAACGCGCGGCTCTCCTCGCTGCCGACCAGTTCGACCTCGACGCGCTGGCCGGACCGCACACGCTGCGAGGCCGCTCGCGCCGGCGCAGCGTCGACCTGCACATGGCCTCGGTCGATCAGCCCCTGCAGGTGGCTGCGCGAGAACTCCGGCGCCAGCGCGACAAGCACCTTGTCGAGGCGCTCGCCATGGCCTTCGGCCGGCACGATGGTCGCGCGGCGCTCGCTGGCCTCGTCGTCTGGGGCGTCGTCCCTATAATCTGCTTCTCTTGTCATGACCGGCGCCCCGCGGTTCGCGCGGATGGCCTCACTCCATGGATGTGTTGCGTTGGATCGGCCCGCTGGGCTTGCGCGCGGCCTGCCTGACGGCGGCGCTGGTGATCACGGGCTGCAACACCACACCCGTCGACGAAAGCGTCTCGTGGTCGCCCGAGAAATTGTATGCAGAGGCCAAGGACGAGATCGCCGCGGGTGCGCTCGACAAGGCGGCCAAGCTGCTCGAACGGCTCGAAGGCCGCGCTGCCGGCACGCCGCTGGCCCAGCAGGCACAGGTCGAGCGGGCCTATGTGCTGTGGCGCAGCGGCGAGCGAGCCCAGGCCCTGTCGGTGCTCGAACGTTTCCTCAAGCTGAACCCTTCCAGCCCGGGAGTCGAGTACGCGCTGTACCTGCAGGGCCTGATCAACTTCAACGACAACCTCGGCATCCTCGGCGGCCTCGCGGCGATCGACTTGTCCGAGCGCGACCAGCAGGCCGCGCGTGACTCGTACCAGTCGTTCAAGCAGTTGGTCGACCAGTTCCCGCGCTCGGTGTACGCGGAGGACTCGCAGGTTCGCATGAACTACATCGTCAACTCGCTGGCCGCCTACGAGGTGCATGTGGCGCGCTACTACTACCGACGCGGCGCTTACGTGGCAGCGGCGAATCGCGCGCAGCAGGCGGTGAAGGAATTTCAGTACTCGCCGTCCGCCGAAGAGGCGCTGGCAATCATGGTGCAGAGCTACGACCGGCTCGGCCTGGTCGAACTGCGCGACGACGCCCGCCGCGTGCTGGCGAAGAACTTCCCCGACAGCCGTTTCGGCGACGAGACGCTCGGCAGCGCCCGCCAGCAGCGCAGCTGGTGGCGCTTCTGGTGAGACAGGGTCAGGCCAAAGCGAAGGCCCTGCGAAGCTGGCCAGCGTCGGCCTGAGCTGAGCCGCCTGCGCTGCGCAATTCCATAGGCGCTTCGCTTCGGCGGCTCAAAACGGCAAGGTCTCCCCGGCCAGCGACTCCAGCCAGGCCATCGCCTCGGCCTCGGTGGCCACGCGCGTCATCGGCGGCAGCGCCTCGCGCAGGCGCCGACCATAGTTCATGCCCGCCATGCGCGGGTCGCACACCACCAGCAGGCCGCGGTCGGTCTCGCTGCGGATCAGCCGCCCGGCACCCTGCTTGAGCGACACCGCCGCTTCGGCGATGAAGTAGTCGGCGAAGGCATTGCGGCCCTGCGCCTCCAGCCGCTTGACGCGCGCCTCGACCAGCGGATCGTTCGGCGGCGGGAACGGCAGCTTGTCGATCAGCACGCATTGCAGCGCATCGCCGGGCACGTCGATGCCTTCCCAGAAGCTCTGAGAGCCGACCAGCACCGAACGCGGCTCGGCGAGGAACTGCTGCATCAGCTGGCGCTTCGGCGCCTCGCCCTGCTGCAGCACGCGCAAGGCGTCGCCCTGCGCCTCGAACTCGGCGCGCAGCCGTTCGGCGATCGCCTGCAACGCGCGCAGCGTGGTGGTCAGCACGAAGCTGCGGCCGCCCAGTGCACGCGCGCAACGCGCCGCCAACGTCGCCACCGCCGCCGGATGCCCCGGCTCGTTGGGTTTCGGAAAGCCCGCGGGGATGTACAGCCGCGCATGCGCCGGATAGTCGAACGGGCTGCCGACGCGCAGCGTGCGCGCGTCGGCCAGGCCGGCCTGTTCGGTGAACCAGGTGAGCGCATCGTCGTCACCCAGCGTCGCCGAGGTGAAGATCCAGGCCTTGCCGCCGGCGGCCATCTGCTCGGACAGCGCCTCGCGGATGTCCAGTGGCGACTCGACCAGCCGCGCCTGGTGCGGCGAGATGTCGATCCAGCGCACGCGGCCCTGCTCCGCCTCGAGGGCAAAGCGGTCGGCCAGCATGGCGAGCTGGCCGGCGCGCTCGCCGAGCTTGCCGAACTCGGGCGAGAGCTCGGAGACAGCGTCCAGCGCCGCGCCGGCTGCATCGGCGGCCTGGCCGACGGCCTGCAGCGCAGCGATGAACTCGTCGCGGCCGGCACGCTCGTCCCAGCGCAGCTTGATCGTGCCGCGCAGCTCGCGCAGATGCCCGGCCGCGGCCAGGCGCAGCTCGCGTGCCGCTTTCTCCACCCCGGCTTGCAGCTCCTGCCAGGGTGCCAAGCCACGCGCCTGCTGCAGCCCGGCGCCGAGCAGGTCGCGGGCGAAGTCCAGCGCCTGCGCGGTCGACAGCGTGGTGCCGAGGAACTGCACGCCGGCCTCGGCGAGCTGGTGCGCCTCGTCGAACACCGCCACCTCGACGCTGGGCAGCAGTTCGGCCACGCCGGTGTCGCGCAGCGCCATGTCGGCGAAGAACAGGTGGTGGTTGACCACCACCACGTCGGCCGCCATCGCCTCGCGCCGTGCCTTGACCACGTGGCAGACGCGGAAGTCGGCGCATTCGCTGCCCAGGCAGTTGTCGCGCGTCGAGGTGACCAGCGGGATCACGCTGCTGCGCTCGTCCAGGCCGTCGAGTTCGGCCAGGTCGCCGCTGGCCGTGGTGTGCGACCACTGCTCCACCTTGGCCAGCGTGCGCACCGCCCAGCGGTCCGGCAGCGTGGCGGACTGGCGCGCCTGCTTCATGCGGTGCAGGCACAGGTAACTGGCGCGCCCCTTGAGCAGCGCCACGCTGACCGGCAGCTGCAGCGCATCGCGCAGGCGCGGGATGTCGCGCAGGAAGAGCTGGTCCTGCAGGCTCTTGGTCGCCGTGCTGACCAGCGCGCGCGCACCCGACAGCAGCGTCGGCACGAGGTAGGCGAAGGTCTTGCCGACACCGGTGCCGGCCTCCGCGACGAGCGCGCTGCGCGACTCGATCGCTTCCGCCACGGCCTGCGCCATCTCGAGCTGGGCGGCGCGTTCCACGTGTCGCGCATCGGCCCGCGCCAACGCACCGCCGGCGGACAAGGCCTCGCGCGAGGCATCGGCCAGCGGGTTCGCGGCAGGATGGATGTCCGGCGTCATGCCGGCTCGGGCGGGTCGAGCTCGGCTTCCAGCCGGGCGATCATGTCGCGCAGGACCAGGCGCCGCTTCTTCAGGCGGCGGACGGTGAGTTCGTCGGCCGGATGCTCGATCACCGTGCGGTCGATCAGGCTGTCGAGGTCGGCATGTTCGATGCGCAACTCGATCAGCCGTCGAGGCGGGGAATGCAGGTTGTCGTCCATCGGCGCGCGACATAGTCGCGGAAAACGCTCCGACGCCGGAGGCAGGAAGGATTATAGTTTTCGACCATGAGCACCACGACCGTCGGTTACCGCCTGTCCGCCGCCACAGGCATCCACCGCGGTGACCGGGCCTACCAGCAGGACCAGGTGCAGATCATCCCCCACCACCGCGTGCCGGGCAGCGTGATGGCCGTGCTGGCCGACGGCATGGGCGGCAAGAGCGGCGGGCGCAAGGCGGCCGACCAGGTCATCCTCACGGCGCAGCAGATCTTCGAACGCTTCTCGCCGAGCCGGGACGACACCGCCGAGGCGCTCAAGCAGCTGGTGCTGGAGGCGCACCTGATGATCAAGCTGACGGCGATCACCTCGGAAGAGGAGCCGCACAGCACGGTCGCCGCCTACATCATCAGCCCGTCGCGCGAGTGCCATTTCGTGCATGCCGGCGATTCGCGCGTCTACCACTTCCGCGGCTCCGACATGGTGGCGCGCACGGTCGATCACTCCTATGTGCAGCGCCTCGTCGCCGAGGGCTCGATCAGCGAAGAAGAGGCCAACAACCACCCGCAGTCCAACCTGCTGACCGGCTGCCTCGGCACCCATCAGGACCCGCCGATCAGCGTCGGGCATGTCGACCGGCTCGAGATCGGCGACAGCGTGCTCGCCTGCAGCGACGGCCTGTGGCACTACTTCACCCCGCGCGAGCTCGGCGCCATCGTGCATGCGCTGCCACCGCGCGAAGCCAGCGAGATGCTGGTCAGCAAGGCGCGCCAACGCGCCCGGGGCGGTGGCGACAACCTCTCGCTGGCGCTGATCCGCGTCGAAGCGCTGGGCTGATCTCAGCGCGCTGCCGGATCGGGCAGCGGGGCCGATGGCGGCTTGCCGTTCTTCTCGCGTTCGATTCGTCGCCGCTGCGCCGCCTCGCGGCGCGCCGCCGCCTCGCGTTGCCGCACGTCGAAACGTTCCCGGCTGCGTGCCTCGGCGGCACTGGCCGCAGCCGACGCTCGCTCTGCGGGGGGTGACGCGGCCGGACGCAGTTGCCGGGCCTCGGGCGCCGATGCCCGGGCCTGGGCAGCTCGCGGCACCGCCACCCGCGTGCGCTCCTCGCTGCGCTTCTGCTCGATCGCGGCCAGGCGCTGTGCCGCACGCGCCTTGCGCTGCGCCTCGTCGAGCAGCGCCTCCTGACGGCGCAGGCGCATCATCGTCTGGCGGTGTTCGGCACGCGCCTCGTCGACACAGGCCGTGACGGCGAAGCGCTGTTCACACTCGCGCCGCCGTTGATCGTGGCGCGCCGCCGCCTCGCTTCGCTCCCGCGCGATGCGCTCGCGCTCGGCACGATCGTCGACCGCGGCCGGCCCTTGTGCGACCGCGGCCAGCCCCTGCACGAGTGCGAGCAGCGCCAGCGCCAGCGCCCTGACGATCGCCGCGCTCATGTCAGCGATGTGTCCACGGTGCGCCGGTCCAGCGCCAGGAACTCGGCCGACTGCATCTCCGCCAGGCGCGACACCGTGCGCGGGAACTCGTGCGCCAGCGGCCCTTCGGTGTAGAGCTGCTCCGGCAGCACCGCTGCGGACATGATCAGCTTCACGCGCCGGTCGTACAGCACGTCGACCAGCCAGGTGAAACGCCGCGCCTCCGAGGCCATGCGAAGCGGCATGGCGGGAACGTCGGACAGCAGCACGGTGTGGAACTGCGAGGCGATCTCGAGGTAGTCGTTCTGCGAACGCGGGCCGCCGCACAGCGTCTTGAAGTCGAACCAGACCACGCCGCCGGCGCGACGCCGCGCGCGCAGTTCGCGGTGCTCGATGTGCAGCACCGGGTCCTCCTCACGCGCTTCGGCCAGCTCCGAGAAGGCCTGCGTCATCGCGGCATCGGCCTCGGGCCCGAGCGGGCAGTGGTAGAGCTTGACGTGCTCCAGCGTGCGTCGCCGATAGTCGGTGCCGTGGTCGACGTTGATGACCTCGAGCTTGTCCTTCAGCAAGGCGATCGCCGGCAGGATACGGTCGCGGTGCAGGCCGTTCGGGTAGAGGGCGTCCGGATGGAAGTTCGAGGTCGTCACGATGCTGACGCGGTGCTCGAACATCGACTCGAGCAGGCGATGCAGGATCATCGCATCGGTCACGTCGGCGACGTGGAACTCGTCGAAGCAGATCAGCCGGTGGCGCCGCGCGATGCGTGCCCCGAGTTCCTGCAGCGGATTGACCGTGCCCTTCAGGTCCTGCAGTTCGCGATGAACCTCGCGCATGAACTCGTGGAAGTGCAGGCGTGTCTTGCGCGTCAACGGCACCGAGTTGAAGAAGCAGTCCATCAGGAAGCTCTTGCCCCGGCCGACGCCCCCGTACATGTACACGCCACGCGGGATCGGCGGCCGCGCGATCAGCTTGGTGATCGCGTTGCTGCGCCGGGCCTTGTAGTCGGCCCATTCGTTCTCGCAGCGTTCGAGCGCGGCGACCGCGCGCAGCTGCGCGGGATCGGCCGCGTAGCCGCGCTCGGCAAGCGTCTGCTCGTACAGCTGGCGGACGCCCATGGAGTCAGTCCAGCCGCCGGGCCGCCCCTAGGCTGGACTGCGCCCCCCCGGGGGGCAGCGACGCGGCGCAGCCGCTAGCATGGGGGCACCATGACATGTCAGAAGTTCAGCGTGCGCTTGTCGACTGCGAGCGCGGCTTCCTTCGTCGCTTCCGACAGGCTCGGGTGCGCATGGCAGATGCGCGCGATGTCTTCAGCGCTGGCCTTGAACTCCATCGCCACCACCGCTTCGGAGATCAGCTCCGACGCGAACGGCCCGACGATGTGCACGCCGAGGATCTCGTCGGTCGCCGCGTCGGCGAGGAACTTGACGAAACCCGTGGTGTCGCCCAGCGCCCGCGCCCGGCCGTTGGCCATGAACGGGAAGCTGCCGGACTTGTAGGCGCGGCCCGCGGCCTTGAGCTGCTGCTCGGTCTGGCCGACCCAGGCGATCTCCGGGCTGGTGTAGATCACCCAGGGAATGGTGTTGAAGTTGACGTGGCCATGCTGGCCGGCGATGCGCTCGGCCACCGCGACGCCCTCTTCCTCCGCCTTGTGCGCGAGCATCGGGCCACGCACCACGTCGCCCACCGCCCAGACGCCCGGCAGGTTGGTGCGGCACTCGTCGTCGACGACGATCGCGCCACGCTCGTCGAGCTTGAGGCCGACGGCTTCGGCGTTCAGGCCGACGGTGTTGGGCACGCGGCCGATCGAGACGATCAGCTTGTCGACGGAGAGCGTCTGCGCCTCACCCTTGGCATTCGCGTAGGCGACGCTGACACCCGTCTTGTCGGCCTTCACCGATTCGATCTTCACGCCCAGCTCGATCTTCAGGCCCTGCCTGGTGAAGGCCTTGTGCGCCTCCTTGGCGACCTGCTCGTCGACGGCGCCGAGGAATACCGGCAGCGCCTCGAGCACGGTGACTTCCGCGCCCAGGCGGCGCCACACCGAGCCCATCTCCAGGCCGATCACGCCCGAGCCGATCACGCCCAGCGACTTCGGCACCGCGCCGATGCGCAGCGCACCGTCGTTGCTGAGGATCTTCTCCTCGTCGAAGGCGGCGCCGGGCAGCGCACGCGCGTTCGAGCCGGTGGCGACGATGACTTGCTTGGCGACGAGGCTGGCCGGCTTGTCACCGGCGACGGCGATCTCGTAGGCGCCGCCCTCGGCCTTCACGAACGAGCCGCGGCCGTGGAAGAAGCTGACCTTGTTCTTCTTGAACAGGTAGAGGATGCCGTCGTTGTTCTGCTTGACGACGGTGTCCTTGCGCTTGAGCATCTTCGGCACGTCGATGCTCAGGTCCTTCAGGCCGATGCCATGGTCGGCGAACGAATGGCCGGCATGCTCGAAGTGCTCGCTCGACTGCAGCAGCGCCTTGCTCGGGATGCAGCCGACGTTGGTGCAGGTGCCGCCCGGCGCCGGGCCGCCCTTGTCGTTCTTCCATTCGTCGATGCAGGCGGTGTTGAAGCCGAGCTGCGCGGCGCGGATCGCCGCGATGTAGCCGCCGGGGCCGCCGCCGATGACGACGACGTCGAAGGAGTTGCTCATGGTTTGTTCCTGCGGTCCGCCCGACGCCGGGCCGCCCCAAGGCGGGCGCGGCCCCTCGGGGGGTACCGAACGTTAGTGAGGTTGGGGGCTCAAGGTCCTAGATGTCAAAGAGGAGGCGAGCCGGGTCTTCCAGCGCTTCCTTCATCGCGACGAGACCTAGCACGGCTTCGCGGCCGTCGATGATGCGGTGGTCGTAGCTCATCGCCAGGTAGTTGATCGGGCGAACCACGACCTGGCCGTTCTCCACCACCGCGCGGTCCTTGGTCGCATGAACACCGAGGATGGCGCTCTGCGGCGGGTTGATGATCGGCGTCGACAGCATCGAGCCGAACACGCCGCCGTTGCTGATCGAGAAGGTGCCGCCCGACAGGTCGTCGAGCGACAGCTTGCCGTCCTTGGCCTTCTGGCCGAACTCGGCGATCTTCTTCTCGATGTCGGCGAAGCTCATCTGGTCGGCATTGCGCAGGATCGGCACCACCAGGCCGCGCGGCGAACCGACCGCGATGCCGATGTCGAAGAAGCCGTGGTAGACGATGTCGTTGCCGTCCACCGAGGCGTTGAGCACCGGGTACTTCTTCAGCGCGGCGACCGCGGCCTTCACGAAGAAGCTCATGAAGCCGATCTTGACGCCGTGTTCCTTCTCGAACTTCTCCTGGAAGCGCTTGCGCATCTCCATCACCGGGGCCATGTTGACCTCGTTGAAGGTGGTCAGGATGGCGTTGGTGGCCTGCGACTGCAACAGCCGCTCGGCGACGCGGGCGCGCAGGCGCGACATCGGCACACGCTGCTCGGGGCGGTCGCCCAGGTTGGCCGCGGTCGGCGCGGCCACCGCCGGCAGCGGCTTGGCCACGGCCGGCGCGGCCGCCACGGCGACAGGCGCCGCGGCCTTGGGCGCCGCGCCTGCACCGGCCACCGCAGCGAGCACGTCGCCCTTGGTGACGCGCCCGTCCTTGCCGGTGCCCGGCACCGAGCCGGTGGCGAGGCTGTTGTCGGCCATCAGCTTGGCGGCCGCAGGCATGGCCACACCGGCCTTGCTGCCACCCGCCGCGGGGGCGGCAGCGGCAGCCGGTGCCGCGGTGGGGGCCACCGCCTTGACTTCCAGCGGGCTCACGGCCGCCTTGCCGTCGGTGTCGATGCGGGCGATGACCTCGTCGCTGACGCAGCTCTCGCCGTCGCCCTTGACGATCTGCGCCATCACGCCGGCGGACGGCGCGGGCACCTCGAGCACGACCTTGTCGGTCTCGATCTCGACGAGGATCTCGTCGATGGCCACGGGCTCGCCGGGCTTCTTCTTCCATTGCAGCAGGGTGGCTTCGGCCACCGACTCGGACAACTGCGGGACCTTGACTTCAACGATTGCCATGACAGTTCTTTCTGGGATTCGGTACATGCCGCGCGCACGCGTGCGAAGGCACGCCGGGGCGGCGCCGCGCAGCGCGCGCCGCCCCTGGCCGCGGGGTCACTTCGTGAGGACGAAGCCTTTCAGTTTGCCGAAGGCCTGGTCGAGCAGCGCCTTCTGCTGCTCCTGGTGCAGGTGGGCATAACCCACCGCCGGCGAGGCCGAGGCCGGACGGCCGGCGTAGCCGAGCTTCTGCCCCTCGACCATGTTCTCGTGGATGTAATGCTGCACGAAGAACCAGGCGCCCTGGTTCTGCGGCTCGTCCTGGCACCACACGACGTCGGTCACGTTCGGGTACTTCTTCATCTCCGCCGCGAAGGCCTTGTGCGGGAACGGATAGAGCTGCTCGACGCGCATGATCGCCACGTCGTTGTGCTTCTTCTCCGCGCGTGCCTTGACGAGGTCGTAGTAGACCTTGCCCGAGCAGGCGATCACGCGCTTGACCTTGTCCGCCACGATCTCGGCGTTGACCTCGCCGATCACCGTCTTGAACTCGCCGCGCGTGAAGTCGGACAGCGGCGAGGTCGCGTCCTTGTTGCGCAGCAGGCTCTTGGGCGTCATCAGCACCAGCGGCTTGCGGAACATGCGCACCATCTGCCGGCGCAGCACATGGAAGATCTGGCTGGCCGAGGTCGGCTGCACGATCTGCATGTTGTTGTCGGCGGCCAGTTGCATGAAGCGCTCCAGGCGAGCCGAGCTGTGCTCCGGGCCCTGGCCTTCGTAGCCGTGCGGCAGCATCAGCGTGATGCCGTTGGCGCGGCCCCATTTCACCTCGCCCGAGGCGATGAACTGGTCGATGACGACCTGCGCACCGTTGGCGAAGTCGCCGAACTGCGCTTCCCAGATCACCAGCGTGTTCGGCTCGGCCGACGCGTAGCCGTACTCGAAGCCGAGCACCGCCTCTTCCGACAGCAGCGAGTCGATCACGACGAAAGGCGCCTGGCCGTCGGCCACGTTCTGCAGCGGCGTGTAGGTGCCCTCGTCCCACTTCTCGCGGTTCTGGTCGTGCAGCACCGAGTGGCGGTGCGTGAAGGTTCCGCGACCGCAGTCCTCGCCCGACAGGCGCACCGCGTAGCCGCTGGCCACCAGCGACGCGAAGGCGAGGTGCTCGCCCATGCCCCAGTCGACGTTGATCTCGCCGCGGCCCATCGCCGCGCGGTCGGCCAGCACCTTCTCGACCAGCGGGTGGGCCTTGAACTTCTCCGGCAGCGTGGTGATGCGCTCGGCCAGGCGCTTGACCTCGGTCAGCGGCAGCGCGGTATCGGCCGCATCGGTCCACTTCTTGTTCAGGAACGGTGCCCAGTCGACCGCGTACTTGCTCTTGTAGTTGGTCAGCACCGGGTCGACGGTGTGCTTGCCGGCGTCCATCGCGGCGCGGAAGGCCTTGACCATCTCGTCCGGTCCCTCGGCGGCGAGGATGCCCTGGGCGACCAGCTTCTCGCCGTACAGCTTGCGCGTGCCGGGATGCTGCCCGATCTTCTTGTACATCAGCGGCTGCGTCAGCGCGGGCGTGTCCTGCTCGTTGTGGCCGAGCTTGCGGAAGCAGATGATGTCGAGCACGACATCCTTGTTGAACTCCTGGCGGTACTCCAGCGCAAGCTGGGTGCACAGCACCACCGCTTCCGGGTCGTCGCCGTTGACGTGCAGCACCGGCGCCTCGATCATCTTGACGACGTCGGTGCAGTACAGCGTCGAGCGCGTGTCGCGCGGGTCGGAGGTGGTGAAGCCGATCTGGTTGTTGATGACCAGGTGAACCGTGCCGCCGGTGTAGTAGCCGCGCGTCTGCGCCAGCGCCAGCGTCTCCATCACCACGCCCTGGCCGGCGAAGGCCGCGTCGCCGTGCACGATCACGGGCAGCACGGTGTCGCCGTCCTTGTCGCCGCGGCGGTCCAGGCGGGCCTTGACCGACCCCTCGACGACCGGGTTGACGATCTCCAGGTGCGAGGGGTTGAAGGCCAGGCTCAGGTGGACCGGGCCGCCAGCCGTGGTCACGTCCGACGAGAAGCCCTGGTGGTACTTCACGTCGCCAGCGGGCAGGTCTTCCTTGGCGGTGTGGTCGAACTCGGCGAACAGGTCCTTGGGCATCTTGCCCAGGGTGTTGACGAGCACGTTGAGGCGGCCGCGGTGGGCCATGCCGATGACGATCTCCTGCACGCCGCGCACGCCGGCGCCCTGCACCACGGCGTCCATCGAGGCGATGAAGCTCTCGCCGCCTTCGAGCGAGAAGCGCTTCTGGCCGACGTACTTGGTGTGCAGGTAGCGCTCCAGACCCTCGGCCGCGGTCAGGCGGTCGAGGATGTGCTTCTTCTCCTCCGCCGTGAAGTTCGGCTTGCTGCGGATCGACTCGAGCTTCTGCTGCCACCAGCGCTTCTCGACCGGCTCGGTGATGTGCATGAACTCGGCACCGATGGAGCCGCAGTAGGTTTCACGCAGCGCCTGCAGGATCTCGCGCAGCGTCTGCTGCTCGGCGGTGGTGAAGTAGGTGTTGGTCGCGCTGAACGTGATGTCCATGTCGGACTCGCTCAGGTCGTAGAAGCCCGGCTCGAGCTCGGGGATCTTCGGGCGCTCCTGGCGCTTGAGCGGGTCGAGGTCGGCCCAGCGGGCGCCGAGCGAGCGGTAGGCGGCGATCAGCGACTGGACGTGGACCTGCTTGCGCGCGACGGCGAGTTCGCTGGCACTGGCCTTGACGGCGAAGGCGTTGGCCTTGGCGCGCTGCGCGAAGGACTCGACGACCGGGGCATGGGCCACGTCGCGGGCGTTGGAGCCGTCGGTGGCGGGGACGTGCTGGAGGGCGTCGAAGTAGGCGCGCCAGTTGTCGGGAACGGAACCCGGGTTGTCGAGGTAGGCCTCGTACATCTCTTCGACGTAGGGCGCATTGCCTCCGAACAGGTACGAGTTCGACCTGTATTGCTGCATCATCTTCGCTCACCTCTCGCACTGGTTTCCAGCGCTGTAGTGGGTTGAAAAACCTTCCGCGACACGGCTTAACCGGCTGGCGGACTAGCGACCCGCCTTGGCTGTATCCAGCAAAGGGGACGGGAAGGACCTGACAAGTCTCGGGCGCGACTGTAACACCGCCGTTATCGGCCATCAAATCGAAGAACTGACGGCTGTGGCGTCGAAACAGAATGCAGCCGGGCTTGAAACGACCACGTGCAGATCATCCGCATCCATGCTGACGCGCCGCTGAAGCCGGTGCTCGGCGCCGCTTGCAACGGTTGCGGCGTGTGTTGCCTGGCCGAGCCCTGCCCGGTGGGCATGCTGGTGTCGTTGAAGCGGCGTGGCACCTGCCGCGCGTTGCGCTGGAACGACGCCGAGCACCGCTATCGCTGCGGGCTGATGCAGGACATCGCCGGCTCGCGCACGCCGTGGGCACGCCTGGCGCGGCGGCTGATCGCCGCCGGCGCCGGTTGCGATTCCGACGCCGAACTCGCCTGAGCCGGAGCGCTCAGGCGGCGAGCAGGCGCTGGCGCGCCTCCTGGTACTCGCGGGCGAGGCGAGCGACGAGTTCACGCGCCGGCACCACCTTGTCGATCGCGCCTATGCCCTGCCCGCAACCCCAGATGTCCTTCCAGGCCTTGGACTTGGAGCCCTCGCCGCCACCGAAGCTCATCTTGCTCGGATCGCTCTCGGGCAGATGGTCCGGGTCCAGGCCCGCCGCGCGGATCGACGGCTTCAGGTAGTTGCCGTGCACGCCGGTGAACAGGTTCGAGTAGACGATGTCGTCCGACGTGCCCTCGACGATCGCCTGCTTGTAGGCCTCGCTGGCGCGCGCCTCCTCGGTGGCGATGAAGGCCGAACCGATGTAGGCCAGGTCGGCGCCCATCGCCTGCGCGGCGAGGATCGCGCCGCCGCTGGCAATCGAGCCGGACAGCGCGACCGGCCCGTCGAACCAGCCGCGGATCTCCTGGATCAGTGCGAACGGGCTCTTGACGCCGGCATGGCCGCCGGCGCCGGCCGCCACCGCGATCAGGCCGTCGGCGCCCTTCTCGATCGCCTTCTTCGCGAACATGTTGTTGATGATGTCGTGCAGCACGATGCCGCCCCAGCCATGCACTGCCTCGTTGATGTCGGTGCGCGCGCCCAGAGAGGTGATCACGATCGGCACCTTGTATCGGGCGCAGACCTGCATGTCGTGCTCGAGCCGGTCATTGGTCTTGTGCACGATCTGGTTGATCGCGAACGGCGCGGCCGGCCTGTCGGGGTGGGCGCGGTCGTGGGCCGCCAGCGTCTCGGTGATCTCGGCCAGCCATTCGTCGAGTTGCTCGGCCGGGCGGGCGTTGAGCGCCGGCATCGAGCCGACGATGCCGGCCTTGCACTGCTCGATCACGAGCTTGGGGTTGCTGATGATGAACAGCGGCGAGCCGATGACCGGCAGCGGCAGCCTGGCAAGGATGGGGGGCAGCGACACTTGTCGGGTCTCCGGGATCAGAAGGCTTCGATGGGCAGCGCCGTGACGCTCTCGCCGCCTTCGACGATGGCGTCGCGCGCA
>NZ_CALRZC010000185.1:0-17000 GCF_943372545.1 Variovorax sp. YR752
GGTGACGGGCTTTGCCACGTCACCGCACCCCTCTCAGCCCTTGCGCCTCGCGTAGAGGCTCCACAGCCGCGCCAGATCGGCCGTGCCGTCGGTACCGCCGACGCTGCGCAGCGTCGCCTGCGCCTTCGCATCGCCTGCCAGCACCTGTGCGATGCCGAGGTGCAGCTTGGCATCCTCGGGCCGCTTCAGGCTGCCCTTGGCGATGCCCTGCTGCATCATCTGCAGGCCCCTGGCACTGTCGCCGCCCAAGGCGGTGGAGAAGCCGAGGTTGACGAGCGCATTGCCGTCCTTGGCCGCATTGGCTTCGGCCTCGGCCGCTACCCGGGCGGCCTTGGCCTCCTCGATCTTCTTCGTGACCAGGTCACGCAGCCGCTTGTGCCGCTCCGCCTCGGCGCCGGCACCGAGCACGCCGCTGGCGAAGCCCTTGTCGACCACCGCCTTGGCCTCCAGCTCGTGGCCGGCCTGCAGCGCGAGCTGGCTCATCTCCATGAAGTCGCTGGCCGAACTCATGCTGCCGGTGGCCAGGCTCAGGCGGTAGGTGTCGAGTACCAGCCGGTCGCTGAAGCCAGGCTTGCGCTGCATGCGGCTGAGCAGATCGACCCAGTACTCCTTCTTCGGGTAGTAGGTGACCAGGCGCTCGAGCGCGAACACCGTCGCGCTCGGGTCCTTCAGCTGCGAGGCGGCATTGAGCAGCAGGTTGAGGCGGTCCTGCGCCGGCGGCGTGCCGGCCTTCTCGGCGGCCTGGATCTCGCCGGTGAGCTCGCGCGCCGCGCCGGCATAGTCGCCGCTGAGGTACTGGCTCTGTATCAGCAGCGTGCGCATCGAGCCGCTGGTGCCACCCTCCTTGAAGTAGCGCTGGCCCCACTGCATGGCCTTCGCATAGTCCTTGGCGCGGTAGTAGCCACCGGAGATCGACTCGGCCATGCGTGCCTTGTCGGCCGCCGAGACCTTGCCGCTGGCAGCGAGCGCCTCGAAGGACTTCGCCGCCGTGTCGTTGTCGCCGGCGCCGGAGGCCGCGGCGATGCGCATGCGCTCGACCAGGAAGCTCTCGTTGGCGTTCTTGCTGCCGACCGCATCGGCCTCGCGGACCTTGGCCAGCGCCTCCTTGTACTTGCCGGTCTTGATCAGCTCCTGCGCGGCCTGCAGCGGCTTGCCGATATCGGGGCGCACGGCCTCCTGCGCCTGGGCGCCGAGCGCGACGCACAGTGCCGCGGCAAGCACGGTGATTCGAAGATGCTTCATGGCGCTACTTGACGAACTGTTCGTTGCCCACCATGCCGAGCTTGGTGACGCCCAGCCGCTGCGCAGAGGCCATCACCATCGCGACAGACTTGTACTCGACTAGCTTGTTCGGCCGGATGTGCACCTCGGCCTGGTCCGGCTCGGCGGCCACGCGGGCCAGGCGGTCTTCCAGCGCCGCACGGTCGGCCAGCGCCTCGCCGTTCCACAGCACGGTGCCGTCGAAGTCGATGTCGATCGTCACCACGACCGGGTCTCGCTGCACCGCCGGCGGCGCGCCCTGCGGCATGTTCAGGTTGACGCTGTGCAACTGGATCGGGATCGTGATGATCAGCATGATCAGCAGCACCAGCATCACGTCGATCAGCGGCGTGGTGTTGATGTCGACCATCACGTCCGGGTCGCCCGAGCCGGAGCCCGAGCCGATGTTCATTCCCATATGTTCACCCCTTCGGCGGCGGTTCGGTGACGAAGCTGATCTTGGCGATCGCCGCGCGCTGGCAGGCGAAGACGACGCGCCCGATCGACTCGTAGCGTGTCTTCTCGTCGCCGCGGATGTGGATCTCCGGTTGCGGGTTCATCACCGCCACCTTCTTCAGCCGCTCGAACAGTGCGTCGTTGTCAGCCACTGCCTGGTTGTTCCAGAACACGTCGCCCTCGCGGCTGACCGAGATCTCGATGTTCTCGGGCTTGGTCTGCCGCGCGATGTTGTTCTCCTTCGGCAGCGACATCGCGATCGACTGCGTGACCACCGGGATGGTGATGAGGAAGATGATCAGCAGCACCAGCATCACGTCGACGAGCGGCGTGGTGTTGATGGTGCTGGTGACTTCGTCCTCGTCGCCGCCCGAGCCTACGTTCATGCCCATGGCGCTTCTCCAGGTACGTGGTGGATCAGCGGGCCTGCTTGGCGCCCATCAGCACGCCGTGCACATCGGCCGCGAAGCCGCGCACCGAGTCCATCGTCACCTTGTTGCGACGCACCAGCCAGTTGTAGCCGAGCACCGCCGGCACCGCGACGGCCAGGCCGATGGCGGTCATCAGCAGCGACTCGCCCACCGGGCCAGCCACCTTGTCGATCGAAGCCTGGCCGGCGATGCCGATCGCGGTCAGCGCGTTCAGGATGCCCCACACCGTGCCGAACAGGCCGATGAACGGCGCGGTCGAGCCGACGGTGGCGAGGAAAGCCAGGCCGTCCTGCAGGCGCGACTGCACTTCGTCGACGGCGCGCTGCACGCTCATCGACACCCAGGTGTTGCGGTCGATGTTCTCGGTCAGCGCACCCTCGTGGTGGTCACCGGCTTCCATCGCGGTCTCGGCGATGAAGCGGAAGGCGCTGCCGTCCTTCAGCTTCTTGGTGCCATCCTGAAGGCTGGACGACTTGAAGAAGCCGCTGCGCGCGGCCTTCGCCTCGCCGCTGATCTTGAAGCTCTCGAACAGCTTGGTGACCAGGATGTACCAGCTGCCCATGCTCATCAGCACGAGGATGATCAGCGTGCCCTTGGCAACGAAGTCGCCCTGCGCCCACAGCGCCTTCAGGCCGTACGGGTTGTCGACGACTTCCTTGCTGACCGTGGGTGCAACCGGGGCGGCGGGCGCGGCGGGCGCCGGCTCGGCGGCCGGGGCGGTGGCAGCCGGCGCAGCCTCGGGCGCGGAGGCCTGGGCAAAGGCGACGGCCGGCGCCAGGCCGAGGGTCAGCGAGAGGAAGAAGGCAGCAATGTGTTGACGGAAAGACATGTTGGTTCTCTTTCTGGTGTGCAGAGAAATCGGAAGGTGAACGGGAGCGGCCGGGATCGGGCCGTGTTCACTCCATCTTGTAGCTGAAGGGCACCTGGACGACGACCTCGTGGCCTTGGCCCTGGCACTGGTACTCCTCGACGATCTTCGCCGCGGCACGCGCGAAGATCGGGTGCGAGGCACGCACCGCCTTGACGTTCTTGACCTCGCCACCAGCGCCGAGGGTGAACTGCATCAGCACCTCGCCCTTCTCGAGCCCGGCGCGGGCAGCCTCACGCGGAAACGAGGCATCACCCATCTTCTGGCGATAGTTCGCGCAGGCGACGGCGGCAGACACCACAGCGGGCGCCGGCGGAGCGGGTGGCGCAGCGACCACCGGCGGTGGCGCCGGCGCGATCACCACCGGTGCAGGCGGCGGCGTCGGCGTCACGGCCGTGATGGTCGGCTGTGGCGGCGGCGGCGTCGCGATCTGGATCTCCGGTGGCGGGATGAAAGGTGGCGGCGGCGCTTCCAGCTTGGGCGGCGGCGGCACCACGATCTCGGGCGGCGGCGGGGGCTTCTTGATCTCTTCGATGACCTTGGTCTCGATCGGTGCACGCACCACCTCGACCACCTTCTTGGCAAGACCAGTCACCAACGCGTAGACGACGAAAGCGTGGAACAGGATGACAGCGCCGATTCCCACGAGGTGTTTTCGTGGGTCGCGCTGCCGCTGGGCGAAGTTCATGTCCTGGGGTCTCCAGTTCGCAAGCGGGCAAGGATAACGAAAATGCCCGCCGGCTCGTGACCAGCGGGCATGTAAGGAGAGCTAACAGTCTAGGCGATCGACGCTCAGAAGAACTTGTAGCTCGCGCGCAGCATGATGCTGCGACCCAGCGGATCCGTGAAGCGCGGATCGTAGCCACGCTGGAACGTGGTCACCTGGCCGGACAGCGGCGGCGCGCGGTCGAACACGTTGTTCAAGCCCGCCGTGAGCGTCAGGTTCTTGACGCCCGTCCAGGTCACTGCAAAGTCGTGCAGCGCGTAGCTCGCCACGTCGTTCACGCCGTCCTGGTCGGTGTAGCCGGTCTTGAAGCGCTGTGCGAGCAGCGCACTCCAGTCACCCATGCTCCAGGTCGCCGTGGCCACGTGCTGCCAGCGGAACACCGGCGCATTGTCGGAGTAACGGCCAGTCGCGCTGATGAAGGCACCGCCCTTCTCGCGCTGGTACTTGTAGCCGATCACGTAGGTGCCGTCGACGCTCAGGCCGAACGAGCCCATCGGCGTGGCGCCCGAGCGCCAAGCCGCCGCCAAGTCCAGACCGCGCGTCTTCAGCTCGCCGAGATTCTCGGTGGGGCTGTCGATATAGGCGATCGGGTCGAAGCCTGGATAGTTCAAGCACGAGTCGATGTCGGAGCGGATGATGCCAGGGCCGCTGGTGGGCAGTTGGCTGCAGCGCAAGATGCGGCCAGAGTACTTCGTCGAGTTCGCGAAGATCTCTTGCTCGGGCAACCCGGTAATCAAGTTCCGGATGGAGATCTGCCAGTAGTCAACCGAGAAGGAGACATTCGAAGCCGGATCGAACACCAGACCCACACTAAAGTTCTTCGCCTTCTCTGGATCGAGGCTCGACGCATTCTGCCCATTGGACACAGGGCCGACGTTTCGTTGAAGCACCTGCTGACCACAGACAACACTTTCCAGCGTTCCAGGCTGCTTCACACCACCGGGGCAAAGAACGGGATCGTCGTAGTTGTCAGAGGTGAAAGTCAGTGACTGCGGTTGGTACAGTTCGTACAGCGTCGGCGCGCGGAAGCCGGTATTGGCTGAACCGCGGATGAGCACTTCGCGCGTCGGCTGGTATCGCAGCCCGATCTTCGGATTTACCGTGTTGCCGGTACCGCTGTACTTGTCGAATCGCACAGCCGTTGTCAGCTCGAGTTGCTTGGTGACGGGAATGTTCAACTCAGCATAGGTCGCTGCAATCTTGCGTTTCCCGGACGTGTCGCCGTCGGGATCGATGCCAAGGCTCGGCAACTCCCCAGTAATGTCCAGTGCCTCGAAGCCAGACTTCTCGGTGCGGTACTCGACACCGAAAGCACCAGCCAACATTCCAGCAGGCATCTGCATCAGTTCCTTCGACACCCGCAGATCGACGAAGTTGACCTTGTTCTCGCCGATCTGCGTTGGCGCGTTCACCTGCGCTGCATCGATCGCCGCTTGGCCCGCAGCATCTTGCGGACCAAACGGATTGATTACGCCGGACGTGATCCCGGCCTGCAGCAGGTTGTTTCTCAGATAGCCACTCTTGACTGATGCCTCGCTCTTGTTCTTCGTCTGCCCGAGAGCCGTGCGGTAGTCCCAGCCGGAGAAGATACCCGACAGTTCGACCATCGCGCGTGTTGTCGTCGTGTCATCAGCACTGACTCGCTTGCCCCCCGGCACAGTGCGCCAATTGACCACTCCCCCAGTCTGCACGCCTGGGGTGTTCGGATCGAAGTCGAGATCCACGCAGTTCGTGAAACCGCAGTCCGAGTTGATGTCTTCCGGGCCAGGATTGACCGGGTCAGGAGTCTGAGTGAACGGAGCGCCAGGGATCCACCGCGGATTGCTGGTCAGCATTACATGGCTAGTCGGCGACGGAGCGACCTTCGCCGTGCTCTTGTTGTTCGCGTGAAGATACTCCACCGCAACGGTGTGATCAGGCGTGAGCGCCAACGTACCCCGGAGGAGACCCGTGATCTGCTCATTGTCGGTGAGGATGTCAATGTCGCGGGTGAAGTCGTAGCGGCACGACGTTCCCGACGCACTGGGGATCGACGAGGGCGGATTGCAGTTCGGCAAAGAGGGCTCGACGCCGTTCAGATCACCCGGGAACGAAGTACCGCTGGTGCCAGCATTGATGGCACCGCGAATGATCCCCGTCTTTGCAAAATTGCGATCAACGGCCTCAAGCACCGACTGCTTGCGCAAGTCCAGGCTGCCGAAGATGTTGAACTTCTGCTCTGCCAGCGAACCGTAGCCGCCAGACAGGCTAACGCGGTTGGAATCGCCACCACCCTTGCCGCGCGGCTGAATCGTCTGTGCGCTGATCTCAAGGCCCGTGTACTCGCGCTTGAGGATGAAATTGATAACGCCACCAATGGCATCGCTACCGTAGATCGCCGAGGCGCCGTCACGCAGAACCTCGATGCGATCGACTGCCGCCAGCGGGATCGCGTTCAGGTCGACCGCCGCGGCGTCGAAGGAGTGATTGGCAAGGCGACGACCGTTCAGCAGCACGAGTGTCTTATTGGCGTTGGTATTGGTCGGACCACTCAATCCTCGCAGGTCCGCTTCGGACTTGCCGCCGGTCGTCCCACCGATCGAGGAACTCGCGCCGAAACTCGACTGGTTGGCGGCAATGCGAGCCATTGCCTGTTCGGTCGTCGTGACACCCTGCTTGGTGAGATCGTCCACCTTGATGACCGTGACCGGCAGTGCCGTCTCGGTCGAGGCACGGCGGATCGACGAGCCGGTGATCTCGACCCGTTCGAGCGACTGCTGCGCGTAGGTGGGCTGGCTGGCCAGCCCCACGAGCCCGCCGAGGGCCGCAAGGACGCCTGCGCTGACCTTCGTTCTTCTGAACATGTGATCTCCTGTGAAAGCGGAAAGGTTGATCGATAGACCCTGCCCCGAGCAAGACACATGCCGCCTCTGTAAGCCGGCTGAGTCTCGTCTGCGAAGACATGTAAAAGAATTGTCACCATAGCAGTGCGCAAACTTGTCTAGGGGTTTCCTTGGGCCGCTGCGTAACGGAGACGCCCGGCGGCGCGATGGCGAGACCCGGCGCGCCCCGCCAAGCCACGATCGGCGTGGGTTTGCGCCGCAAGGCCAGGGGCAGAAACCTCGCCGCGCCACGGGCCGCCGACCGGGCGGATAGGTGCATGCCCCTAAGATGCGGGATCGCTTCGTTGGCTGTGTGCAACATGCACATGGGCTCCGCCATCACCACGGAGATCATCGCCACGTGAAGACCCCGTTGCGGACTCCCAGCCTGCACATTCCCGCCTCGCTGATCGCGGTGCTGCTGCATGCGAGTGCCACGGCCGGCCCGACCGTCGAGGTCTGGCTCGACCTCAGCGAGCCGCCACCCGGACTGCAGGCCGATGCGTCGGGCGCGACCGAGCGTATAGCAAGACTGCGCGCGCAGCAGGATGACATCGCGGCTCGGCTGCCTGTGCTCGGTGCCGTCGAACTGGCGCGGGTACAGCGCGTGGGCAACTCGATCGCGGTGCGCGTCGATGCCGATCGGATTTCCGACCTGCAGACACTGCCCGGTGTCAAGCGGGTTCGCCCGGCCCGAACGTTGCATCCACCCAAACCGATGCCCTGAGCCGGTTGCGGGTCCATACCCCGTTGACGCTCGTCACACGGCGTGATGCAGTCGCACGTCGGGTTCGGACGTCAAGGCTGCAGGCCATCCGCCTGCAAACGCATCGAAACCCGGCCGGCGCTCATCGGGCGTTGCCATCGATAAATAAGTCTTAGGAGGTCCACGTGAAAAGAATGTTCACACCCCTGGCGGTGGGCGCGGCAGCTTGGCTGCTGGTGGCCTGCGGCGGCGGGGATTCGCCGGGCTCGACATCGGCCGACGCGCAGCGCGCGACCGACAGCGCCTACCGCGTCGCTGCGCCCGTGGGCTCCACGGCCAGCCGACTCGACGCCCGATTGAAGGGCGCGCAGGGTCAGGTGCGCGTGTGGGTATCTCTCGAGCAGAACTCGGTGGCAGCCCAGCGCGCCGCATTGGCGGAGTCCGATTCACTGCTGGCCTCCGACCGCAAGGCGATCAAGTCCGCCCCCTCGCTTCGCGCTGGCGTCGCCGAACACCGCCTGCGCATCCGCGACGCGCAGGGTGCCGTGGCCAGCCGCCTCGAATCGCTCGGCGGCAAGGTGCTGGCTCGCGTGCAGAACGCGCACAACGCCGTCGCCGTGAGCATCGATGCCGCGCAGCTCGCGCAGGTCGCGGCCATCTCCGGCGTCGCCAAGGTGCGCCCGGTGCTCGACTACCAGCTGGACCTCTCTGCCACCGTGCCCTATGTAGGCGCCGCAACCGCCCAGGCCAAGGGCGTGGACGGCAGCGGCGTGACCGTGGCGGTGCTCGACTCGGGCATCGACTACACCCACCGCAACCTCGGTGGTGAAGGCACCGATGCCGCATACGCCGCGGCCTACGGCACCGCGACCTCGGACCCGAAGAACACCACGCTCGACGGCCTGTTCCCCACCGCCAAGGTGGTGGCGGGCTTCGACTTCGTCGGCGAATCCTGGCCGAACTCGCCCGAGCTGCCTGACCCGGATCCGATCGACCTCGAAGGCCACGGCACGCACGTGGCCGACATCATCGCGGGCCAGAGCCTGGACGGCGCGCACAAGGGCGTCGCCCCGGGTGCGAAGCTGGTCGCGGTCAAGGTCTGCAGCGCCGTGGCCACCTCGTGCAGCGGCATCGCGTTGCTGCAAGGCATGGACTACGCGATCGACCCCGACGGTGACGGCGACACCAGCGATGCTGTCGATGTCATCAACATGTCGCTCGGTTCGTCATACGGCCAGTTCGAGGACGACCTGACGCAGGCCGCGAGCAACGCCGTGCGCCTGGGCGTGGTCGTGGTTGCCTCGGCCGGCAACAGCGCCAACAAGCCCTATGTCGTCGGCTCGCCGTCGATCGCCCCCGGGGTGATCAGCGTCGCGCAGACAGAGGTGCCGGGTGCCGTAGCCATCCCGTTGGTGGTCAATGCGCCCGCGGCGATTGCCGGTACCTATGCCAACACGCAGACGATGGAGTGGGCGCCGGTCGACAAGACCGTCACCGGCGACGTGGTCTACGTCGGCCGAGCCTGCCCGGGCGACGCGCTGCTCGCCAACCCGGCCGGCAAGATCGCGCTGATCGACCGCGGCACCTGCTCGGTCAGCCTGAAGGTCGACATCGGCGCAGACGCAGGCGCCACCGGCGTGCTGATCGGCCTGGTGGCTCCCGGCGACGCCGTGTCCTTCTCGTTCGGCGGTGGCGACACCTTCGTTCCTTCGCTGGTCATCCAGCAATCGTTGTCGAACGCGATCAAGGCGCAGCTGACCACCGGGGCGGTCAACGTGACGCTCTCGCCGGACAGCGGCATCTCGCTCGCGGGCAGCATCACGGCGTCGTCCTCGCGCGGCCCGTCGACCAGTGCCCAGACGATCAAGCCCGAGATCGGCGCGCCCGGCGCATCGATGTCGGCCGAGGTCGGCACGGGCACGGGCGAAACGCCGTTCGGCGGCACGTCCGGTGCGGCACCGATGGTGTCCGGCGGCGCGGCGCTGCTGCTGCAGGCATTCCCGAACCGCAAGCCCGAGCAGATCAAGGCGATGCTGATGAACAGCGCCGAGACGACGATCTACACCAATCCCGCACTGCTTCCGGGACAGCTCGCACCGATCACGCGCATCGGCGCAGGTGAGATGCGCGTCGACCGTGCATTGGCGCTGAGCACGATCGCGTACAACCGCGAGTCGAAGTCGGCAGCCCTGTCGTTCGGCACGGTGGATGCCGCGGGTCCGATGGTGATCTCGAGGAAACTGCGCATCGAGAACCTGGGCAAGTACGGTCGCGCCTACAGCATCACGCCGAGCTTCCGATTTGCGGACGACCAGGCCAGCGGCGCGGTACGCGTGATCGTCCGTCCGTTCACCTATGTCTCGGCACGAGGCTACGAGGACATCGATGTCAAGTTGGTGATCGACCCGCGCAAGCTGCCCGAGTGGACACTCAACGGCGGCTCGCAGGGCGGCAACGGCGCGCTGCTGAACGGCCCGGAGTACGACGGCTACCTGACGCTGAGCTCCAGCGGCGAGAAGCTGACCGTGCCCTGGCACGTGCTGCCGCGCAAGGCTGCCGCGGCCGACGCCGAGCTGAGCCAACGTGGCAAGCCCGGGCCCTCCCTCAAGCTGCGCAACTTTGGCGTGGAAACCTCGCTGTACGAGGTGTTCTCGCTGGCCGGCCAGAGCACGAAGATCCCGCGCAGCGAGATCCCCGGCCCGGGTTCCAACCAGGCGGTGATCGACCTGCGCTCGGTCGGCGTGCGCTACCTGTCGGCAGACGTGGCGGGTGAGGACCTGATCGAGTTCGCGATCAACACGAACGGTCGCCGTGCGCACCCTGCGTACCCGGGCGGATTCGAGGTGGACATCGACACCAACGGCGACGGTGAGGTCGACTACTTCGTCTACAACTCGGAGAATGGCGGCTTCGCCGCCTCTGGGCAGACAGTGGTTGCGGTGCAGTCGGCCACCACGGGCGCCACCGGGGTGTACTACTTCGCTGATGCGGACCTGAACTCGGGCAACATCATCATGACCGTTCCGATGGCGGCGCTGGGCATTGTCCCGGGCACCACCATCACCTTCGATGCGCTGGCCTACGACAACTACTTCTCGGGTCTGATCAGCGATTCGATCGAGGGCATGGTGTTCACGCCAGGCAACGAGCGCTTCGGCGTGGTCGACCTGCCGTTCGGTGAAGTCGCGTCGTGGACGTCGGCGACGCTGGGCGTCAGGACCGCGACGCTGCCGGATACGGTCAGCACCGAGCGCGGCTTGCTGGTGATGTACCGCCGCAATGCGGGCAAGGAGGCAGACGCGATCCGCATCCGCTGATCGAGCAGCTTCAATGGAAAGGGGCCGCGCAAGCGGCCCCTTTTTTTGTCGCCTCGCCAGTGATCAGGCGTTGGCTGGCACGGCGATGCGTGGAACCGCCGCCAGCAGCGTGCGTGTGTAGGCCGACTGCGGCGCACCAAGCACCTGCTCGACGCTGCCCTCCTCCTCGATGCGGCCACGCTGCATCACCGCGATGCGGTCGGCGATGTACTCGACCACGCCGATGTTGTGCGTGATGAAGAGGTAGGACACACCGGTCTCGCGCTGCAGGTCGCGCAGCAGGTTGAGGATCTGCGCCTGCACCGACACGTCCAGCGCCGAGGTCGGCTCGTCGCAGACGATCAGCCGCGGCTCGACCGCCAGCGCCCGCGCGATCGCGATGCGCTGGCGCTGGCCGCCGGAGAACTCGTGCGGGTAGCGCTGCAGCACGTCGCGGCGCAGGCCGACCTGGTCGACCAGCCTGTGCAGCCGCTCGCGCCGCGCCGCAGCGTCGAGGTCGGGGCGCAGCGCAATCAGGCCCTCCTCGAGAATCTCGAGCACGCGCATGCGCGGGTTCAGCGAGCCGAACGGATCCTGGAAGACGATCTGCACCGCGCGGCGGGCGTTGCGCAGCGCCTCGCCTTCGAGGGCGAACAGGTCCTGGCCTTCGAAGCGCGCCTCGCCGGCGATGACCGCCTGGTGGCGCAGCAACTGCACGATCGCCTTGCCGGTGGTGGTCTTGCCGCAGCCCGATTCGCCGACCAGCGCCAGCGTGCGGCCGGCGGGGATGTCGAAGGAAATGTCGTCGACCGCGACGAAGGCCCCGGCCACGCGCTGCAGCAGCCCGCGGCGGATCGGGAAGCGCACGGACAGGCTGCGCACCTCGAGCAGCGGCTTGTCGATCGCCTCCCCGCGTGGCGCGTCGTAGCGCAGCGGCGCTGCCACCGGTGCCTCTGCCGACATGCTGGCGCCATCGCGATACAGCAGGCAGCGCACGCTGGCGCCACCGACGGGCTCGAGCTCGGGCAGCGTGTGGTGGCACTCGTCCATCACCCGCTCGCAGCGCGGTGCGAAGCGGCAGCCGGTGAAGTCCTGCCACAGCGGCGGCACCGTGCCGCCGATGGCGGCCAGCGAGCCGCCACGCTTGCCGGTGTCGGGCAGCGCTCGCAGCAGCGCGCGGGCATAGGGGTGGCGCGGCGACGCGAAGAACTCCGCTGCGCTCGCCACCTCGATGATCTGGCCGGCGTACATCAGCGCCACCTGCTGGGCCATGCCCGCGACCACCGCCAGGTCGTGCGTGATCAGCAGCAGGCCCATGCCCTGCTCCCTCTGCAACTGCTTGAGCAGGTCGAGGATCTGCGCCTGGATGGTCACGTCCAGCGCCGTGGTCGGCTCGTCGGCAATCAGGAAGTCGGGTTCGCAGGCCAGCGTCATCGCGATCATCACGCGCTGCTTCTGGCCGCCGGACAGACGGAACGGGTAGTCGTCGATGCGCCGCTCGGGCTCGGGGATGCCGACCTTGCGCATCCATTCGATCGCCCTGGCGCGCGCCGCCTCGCCGCGCAGTTCGGTGTGACTCTCGATCGCCTCGACGATCTGGTCGCCGACGCGCATCACCGGGTTCAGGCTGGTGGCCGGCTCCTGGAAGATCATGCCGATGCGCCCGCCGCGCACCGCGCGCATGCTGGATTCGGGCAGTGCCAGCACGTCGTGGCCCTCGACCAGCACGCGGCCGTTCGTGATGCCGCCGTTGTCGGGCAGCAGGCGCATCAGCGCCAGCGCCGTCATGCTCTTGCCGCAGCCCGATTCACCCACCAGCGCGAAGGTCTCGCCGCGAGTGATCGCCAGGCTCAGTCCGTCGATGGCGCGCACCAGGCCGGCATCGGCGTCCAGCGCCACCTTGAGGTCGTCGATCTTCAGCATGGGATGCGCCTCAGGCGATGCTGCGCTTCAGGAAGCGCGGGCGGAAGCTGCGCGCGCGCGGATCGAAGGCGTCGCGCACGCCGTCGGCGAACAGGTTGGCGGCCAGCACCAGCGTGACCATGAAGCCGAAGGCGGCGGCGAAGCTCCACCACACCACCGGATCGCGGCTCATCTCGCTGCGTGCCAGGTTGATCATGCCGCCGAAGCTGTTGGTCGACGGGTCGACGCCGACACCGACGTAGGTCAGCACCGCCTCGTAGAGGATCAGGTCTGAGAAGCTCAGCACGGTGGTGATCAGCACCAGGTGCATCACGTTGGGCGCGATGTGCCGCGCCATGATGCGCATCGGGCCGACGCCGAAGGCGGTGGCGGCCTGCACGAACTCGAGCTCGCGCAGCTTCAGCGTCTCGCCGCGCACCAGCCGGCATAGCGTCGCCCAGCCGGTCAGGCCGAGGATCACGCAGAGCAGGAAGATCTTCAGGTCGGAGCGTTCCAGGCCGGTCTCGAACAGGTCCGGGTTCTTGTCGAGGAAGACCTGCACCATCAGCACACAGGCAGCAATCAGCAGCACGTTGGGCACCGAGCTGAGCGTGGTGTAGAGGTACTGGATCAGTTCGTCGACCCAGCCGCGGAAGTAGCCGGCCAGGATGCCCAGCACCACCGCGAAGGGCAGCGTTGCCACCGTGGCCAGCGTGCCGATCACGAAGGCCGTGCGCACGCTCTTCATCGCCTGGTAGAAGACGTCGTTGCCGGTGCGGTCGGTGCCGAACAGGTGGTAGTGGCCCATGAGCGCGATCGCCGGCCCGGCCAGCAGGCAGATCACCGTGACGGTGATCAGCGCGGCGCGCAGCGGCAGATCGGTGCGGTCGCTGACGATGTCACGCAGCGCCTGACCCACCCCGCCATGCGAGCGGCGCACCAGCGCCGCCGTGCCGAGTGCGATCAGCGCGGCGGCGATCAGCCCGCCGATCGCGCCGGCGACGGTGCGCGTCGCGATGTCGCCCGCCCAGTCGCGCGCCGGGTCGGCCAGGTGCGATCCGGCGTACTTCAGACGAGGGAAGTCGCGCACCGGCTGGCCGTCGCGCTCCATCGGCTCCTTGTTGAGGCCGAGGTAGGCCAGCGGCGCCGAGTAGCCGGTCTCGCGCATGGCGATCTGCCGCGACAGCAGCACATCGAGCAGGCTCTCGGTGCTGGTGGCGTAGAAGGTCCGCGCATCGGCCTTGGCACCCGCGGCGGGCGACAGGGCGCGGCGGAAGTGCACGCTGTCGGCCAGCGTCACCAGCGCGAACAGCGCCATCACGATGGCCGCTGAGAACGCCGCCGGGTCACGCAGCACCTTCCACCAGTTGGCACGCAGGTTGTGGTTGATGCTCACGCGCCAGGCGTAGAAGGCCAGCGCCACCAGCATCAGGAACAGGACCGCATCGGTCCAGAGCAGAACGAACTTCGGCATGTGGTGTTCTCGCTCCGCTCAGGACAGCCGCACGCGCGGGTCGGCCCAGGTGTAGGCCACGTCGATCAGCACGTAGCTGAAGATGTACAGCAGCGCTCCGAGGAAGACCATCGAGCGCACGATGGCGAAGTCCTGGCCGCTGATCGCCTCGATGACGAAGGCGCCGAGCCCCGGGATGCCGAAGAAGCTCTCGAACACCAGGCTGCCGAGGAAGACATAGGGCAGGTAGGAGCCGGCGCTGGTGATGATCGGGATCATCGCGTTCTTCAGCACGTGGCGGAACAGCACCACCGCCTCCGACAGGCCCTTGGCGCGCGCGGTGCGCACGTAGTCCTTGCCGATCTCCTCCAGGAACATCGCGCGGTACAGCCGCGCCTCGCCGCCCAGCCGCGACAGCAGCGACAGGATGATCGGCAGGATCAGGAACTTCACCGCGTCCAGCCCCGGCGCGTAGCCGTTGATCGGCACCAGGCGCAGTACGCGCGAGAACAGAAACTGGCCGACGATGATGTAGAACAGCGCCGAGATCGACAGCATCAGCACGCACAGCACCACGCCCCAGAAGTCGATGCGCGAGTGGCGGAAGAACACCAGCAGCAGCGCGAAGGCCGTGCTGGCGATCACCTGCAGGATGAACAGCGGCAGCGCCAGCTGCAGGCTGACCCACATGCGCGTCTTGATCTCGTGGCCGATGTCGATCGCATTGCGCGCATCGGAGCGGCCGAACTGCAGCGCGAAGAGCGACACCGAACGCTCCCAGACGATGGTCTGCGTCAGCTTCGCACCGCCCTCCTCCTTCGCGTTCCAGTACAGCGGCTTGTCGTAGCCGCGCTCGGACTTCCACTTGTCGATCTGCTCCTGCGTGACGCGCTTGCCGCCGATGTTCAGCCGCGCCATGTCGTCGGGCGTGTTGACGCTGAAGAACAGCACGAAGGTGAACAGGTTGACGCCGATCAGGATCAGCACCCCATAGCCGAGACGGCGGATCAGGTAGTTCAGCATCTCAGGCTCCCGCGGCCGGCGCGACCGCGGCGTTCTTCGGTTTGGCCGTGGCCAGCTGGCGCACGCGGTAGCCGCGCCAGGCCAGGCCAACCATCGCCAGCAGCGCCAGCGCGATCAGCGCCAGCGGCCAGCGCACCGGCTGGTTCCACTCGGCCTGCTTGGCCACGCGCAGCGCCGGGTCGACGCGGTAGTACTTGGCCAGGTCGCGCACCAGGATGCTCGGCTTGCCGTTGTGCGCCCAGGGCTGGAAGGCCAGCGCGACGTAAGGCCAGTAGCCCCAGGCCCAGGGTGCGTCCTCGCGCACCACGGCGACCATCTGGTCGATCACCTTCTGCTTCTCGGGCCCGTCCTCCAGCGTCTGCATGATGCGGTAGAGGCGGTCGTACTCCGGGTTGCTGTAGTTGGCTGCGTTCTCGCCCTGGTTCGGGTACTTGGCGTTCGGGCCGTAGAGCAGGAACAGGAAGTTCTCCGCGTCCGGGTAGTCGGCCAGCCAGCCCCACCAGAAGATCTGCTGCTTGCCCTTGAGCATCTTGTCCTGGAACTGGTTGTAGTCGGTGGCGCGGATCTCCAGCTGCACGCCGAGCTTGCCGAACTGCTTGACCATCCAGTCGAGTTCGGACTTCAGCTCCGGCGTCGGCGCACGCTGGTAGTCGTAGTTCAGCACCAGCGGCTTGCCGCTCTTCGCATCACGACCCTCGGGGTAGCCCGCTTCGGCGAGCAGCTTCTTCGCGTCGTCGAGCGTGCGCCGCACCGGCTGGCCGTTGACGACCTTATGGGTCACCGGGTTGATGCCGTCGGCGTGGCCCTCGCGCGAACCGAACACGCCCGGCGGCACCGGGCCATGCGCCGTCACGCCGCCCTTGGTGCGGAAGATGCGGCCGTAGCCCTCCTCCCAGTCGATCGCGATCGACAGCGCGTGGCGCAGCTTGCGGTTCCTGACCTGCTGCTCGGGCGTGTCGCCCTTGCCGACCACCGGGTCCAGCCAGTTGAAGCCGAGGTACCAGTTGTTGATGTCTGTGACCTGCGGGAAGGCGAAGCCCTTGGCCTCGTACTGGCGCTTGACCTCGTCGGAGTCCTCCATGTCGACACGGAAGTCGACGCCCCACTCCGGTCGCTCGATCTCGGGAATGTCCAGGTAGCCCTGCTTGAACATCTCCTTGCGCGGCACCTTCTCCTTGACGATCGTGGAGACGAAGGTGTCGGCGAAGGGCATGGTCTTGCCGCAGTCGTCGAGCAGGCCGGCCTCCTTGTCGCCGGGTTCGCCTTCGCAGGGATAGGGCTCGCCGCGGTAGTTCGGGTTGCGCTTCATGACATGCCGGCGGTCCTGCACGAACTCGGTCATCATGTACGGGCCCGTGCCCACCGGCCACTTGACCAGCGACAGGCCGTTGGCATTCATGCCCGGCTGCGAATAGAAGGCATCGGCCTCCCAGGGCACCGGCGAGCTGAAGGTCATCGCCAGCCAGTACTTCCACTGCGGGTACTTGCCCTTGATGCGGAAACGGATGGTGTGGCTGTCCGGCGCCGTCACGCCGGCCAGCGGCCAGCGGCGGAAGTCGAGGAAGGGCTTGTCCACGCTCGACTCGGGCAGGCCCTTGAGCAGCTTGGCATCCTCGGCCTTGATCAGCGCCGAGTACTCCTTCAGCCCGACGATGTACTCCGAGAAGATCGCGAAGATCGGCGCCTCGATGCGCGTGGTGGCGTGGCGCTTGAAAGCGTAGACGTAGTCCTCGGCGACCAGTTCGCGCGTGCCCTGCTTGTCGAAGTCCCATGGCGAGCGCTTGTCGCCCACCTGGCCCGGCTTCATCGCATGGTAGAGATACTCGCCCTTGTCGTTCTTCGCGAAGGCCGGGTGCGGCGCGAAGAGGATGCCCTTCTTCAGCTTGACCTCGTAGATGCTCTCGGCGATCTGCTCGGCCGGCGCGTCGTCGGGCAGCGGCTGCCCCGTCTTGTCGACGTAGTGCGGCCTGGCGACCTCCTCCGCCGTCTTCGGGATCAGCACATACGGCCGCTTGAG
>NZ_CALRZC010000186.1:0-16937 GCF_943372545.1 Variovorax sp. YR752
CGGGGTCGGCGCGCGTCAGCGCGCTTCGTGATCTGACTTGCCGCGGTTGTTTGAACGCAGCGACCGCAGGTCGCGAAGTGAGTTCTGCGGCACGACCCCGGCGCGAGCATCGCAGTGCAGTCGGCGCGCAGCGTCGACCGCCGCCGAATGAGCCACCAGCGGGCAGCGCCTGCCGCGACGCTCATAGAAGGCACGAAAGCAGACACGCAGACTTCAGCTCAGGGCCGAGAGGAGCCTGTCGCTCGCGTGGCTTCCGGAGTCGTTGAGCGGCGCTACTCCTTGACCTCGCGCGTCGCGCGCAGCAGCCCGCTGCCGTCGGCGTCGCGGATCTCCAGCAGGCCGTCGGGGCGCACCCGCGCGGTGGCGGCCAGCTCGAGCGCAGAGAGGATGCGGTCGGACTGCTCGCCGTACAGCTCGACGCAGGTGATGCGCCCGGTGGCGATCGGGCCGAACTTGATGCGATCGCCCTGCAGCGTGTAGGTGCCCTTCATCGGGTTGCAGCTGTCGTGGCCGGAGACACGGCCGTCGCGGCCGAGCACCAGGCGAGCGCGGCTCTTGTCGATGATCGGTGCCGAGCGCGCCTGCGCGATCACCCACACGCCGTAGACCTCCTGGCTCGCCGGCAGCGGCGCCTGCGTCGTGCCGACCGAGACGCCCTGCTGGGCACAGCCGCCCAGCAAAGCGGCGAACAGGATGGCGGTGGCAGCGTGTTTCATGGGTCCGGACCTCCAAATGGGCGGCAAAGCGGCGCTTGATGCGGGGATCGACCCGGCCGGGTCGCCGCTAGATTGTGCTCAAGTCCGGCAACGTGCCGGTGCTGCTGCCTGGATCGGAGTCGCCCGATGACACCCACCCTGCCGGATCTCGACCTCAGCGTCCTCGTCGAACTCGACGCCGCCGGCCGCTGCGCCGCCGCGTTGCGTTCGCTGGCCCATCAGACGCTGGCGCGCGAGCGCTTCGAGATCGTCGGCGTCAGCCCCGGCAGCGCCGAGATCCCTGCCGCGCTGCGGGGGCAAGTCGACTGGCTGCTGAACGAGTCGGCCGGCACTGCCGGCGCGCTGCCGGTGGCCTTCAACCGCGCCACACGGCTGGCCAGCGGACGCATCGTGGTGCGCTGTGACGCCGGCGCCGCGTTTCCGCCCGGGTTCCTCGACTGCCTGGTCGCGAGCTTCGCCGAGACCGGCTCGAGCGCGCGCCAGCCGGTGGTGACGCTGCAGCGCGCCGACGCGGGCAACGCCAAGCTGGCGCTGGCGATGTTCCGCCAGGACGTGCAACTCGTGCTGGCCGCTGGCCGCAGCGACATGCCGCTGGAAGACGCCGCCTGGCTGCTGGTCGAGTCCGGCGCACAGCACCTTCGCCTGGACGCCGCTGCCAGCAGCGAGGCCGCGCCGGCGATGGACTGGCGCGACATTCCCGTCTTCATCGTCAACCGCAACCGCCACGCGGCGATGGTGCAGCTGATCGACTGGCTGCGCGCCGGCGGCACGCGCAAGATCGTCATCCTCGACAATGCCTCGACCTATCCGCCGCTGCTGGCGTACTACGACGCGCTGCCGAAGGGTGTCAACGTGCTGCGCCTGCCGCAGAACCACGGCCCCTATGTGCTGTGGCAACAAGGCGTGCACGAGGTGCTGGACACCCCTTACGTGCTGACCGACTCGGACATCGTGCCGACCGCCGACTGCCCGGCCGACCTGGTCGGCCGCCTCTACGAGACGATGCGCAAGTACCCGGACGCGAGCAAGATCGGCCCGGCGCTGCGCATCGACAACCTGCCCGACGGTTATGCCGACGCCGACACCGTGCGCAAGTGGGAGTCGCAGTTCTGGGAGCATCCTGTCGCGCCGGGCGTGTTCGCCGCGCCGATCGACACCACCTTCGCGCTCTACCCGGCAAAGGCCAAGTTCTCGATCGACGACCGCGCGCTGCGCCTGGGCCGGCCGTACATCGTCGAGCACACGCCCTGGTACGCGCAGGAGCATGAACTCTCCGACGAGGAGCGCTACTACCGCAACCACGCGTCGAAGACCTTCAGCAACTGGAGCGTGCGCGGCAAGCAGTCGAGCACCTACCTGTCCGAGCGTGTGCAGCGCTACGAGCAGCGCGCCCGCGTGCTCAACATCGACGCCGCCGGCGAAGTGATTCCCGGCTGGCTGAACTTCGGCAGCGAGGTGCAGATCGACGCCCAGGGCCGGCTGCCGCTGGCCGACGGAACGCTCGACGGCATCCGCCTCAACGACATGCTGCACGGCATCGGCGAGCTCGCGCCGCTGTTCGCCGAGCTGCGCCGCATCTCGCGCAGCGGTGCGCGCATGCAGCTGCGCATGCAGTGCGCCGCCGGCAGCGACTGGCAGGCGAGCGACTGGGCACGCCAGTTGCCAGCCTCCGCCGCGCGCAGCGGCTGGGACCTGCAGGAGATGCGCCTGGTGACCGACCGTGACAGCGTGGCACGCCGGCTGCAGCAGCAAGGTGGCGCCACGGCCGGCAGCCCGACCGTGCATGCGGTGGTGGTGACACTCGTCGCGCTGCCGCGCGGCGCATCGGCGAGCGTGAAGGCCCCGGTGCCGGTACTGATCGGCGACGACCGCCTGGCACCGCACTTCGTGCCGGCGCCACGCGACGGCGGCGTGCGCGACGCCGTGTCGCATGCGGCGCAGTTCCGCTCCGACGCGGGGCAGACGCTGCCGGCCGAACTGGCGGCCTGACACGGAACTGCATTCAGGGATCAGGAGCGGAACGGTCCACAGCGTCCGCTCGCGGCGGCCGTTGCGGTTTCGTTTCATGCCACCGTTGGTGCGCGGCGGGTGGTCCGGGTGTGCGCTCTCCGGCCCACGCTCGCGGGCGGCCACCGAGGCCTGCACGGTTCACCTCATCAACGCCGCGTCTTCACCTCACCGCCAGGGCGACCGCGAATGGGGCCTGCGCTCGCACACCCGAACCACCCACCCCGACCGGCACCGAGCTCTTCATCGACACGCCCCACGCGCGTAGCGGCAGGGCGGTGGTTGGGCGCGGGGGCGCAGGCCCCATTCGCGGTCGCCGTGCTCGGCGGTCGCCCGCGAGCGTGGGCCGGAGAACACGGGCCCGGCCACCGCGCTGCCTCTCCGATCTCGGCATGAATGAAACTGCAACGGCCGCGCTGGGCCGCGAAGCGCCGGTCGCTCGCGTGACCGTCCGAGTCCCTGAACGCAGCCAAGCCGCACAGCCGGCTACGAAATGAGCGGCCATCCGGCCGGTTCTCCGTCGATCCGCAACGCCCCGCCCGCCGTGAAATGACGGCATGGCCCGTACCTCATTCCGCGCAACCCCGTGAAGATCGACGCCTTCCTGTTCCTGCAGCGCAGCGACATCGCGCACCACCTGCGCGCCGGCCATGATTTCGGCACGGCGCCACTGATCTTTATCGACCCCGGCCTGGCCGAGGAGGCGCTGAAGCAGGGCATCGATCCGCAGCACTTCAGCTACCGCCCGCTTGCCGTCGGCGCGCACTTCCACGCCCGCATCGCCACCGAGGCCGCCACCCGCGCCGCCGCGCTCGATCAGGCGCTGACCGCACACCGCCAGCGCCTCTTTGGCCAGGGCGTGTTCCAGGGCTGGGACCAGGGCCCGATGCGGCTGTTCTTCATCCGCGCGCTGGCGGCCAAGTACCTCGGCGAGCTGTGCGAGCGCAGCTTCGGCGAGGCGGCGATCGGCCTGTACCGGCCGGACAAGCCGCAGCTGTTCTACTTCGACTCCTTCCTCGCCACCGACCTGTTCGCCGCCAGCTCGGCGCGCTGGCGCATCGTCGACCACTACGCCGACACCGCGCACTGGGTGCCGGACCACGCCGCGCACTGCTGGGACTTCGCCGACGTGGCGCGCCTGGCCAGCAGCGGCCAGGCCCATGCGGTGACGCACATCGCCACCTGCTACCACCACCACCCGCACTACGTCGCCGAGATCGAGCGCGCCTTCCCGGCCAACATCGACCTGCCCAGCCCGCACTGGGACATCCCGGTGCGCCGCCAGGGCGCGATGACGGTGCCGCTGGCCAGCCTGCCGCGCGACTGCGTCAGCGACGCCGCGCTGCTCTACCGCGAGGCCGCGCGCCAGGTGCTGACGGAGCAGCTCGGCACGCTGGTGCCCAGCCGCCCGGCGCTGCAGATGCAGGTCGACGCGCTGGCCGAGCGCTGCCTGGTGCAGGCGATCAACTACGAAGGCCTGCGCGACAGCCTGCGCGGCACCCGCCCGCACTTCGTCATCACCGACCACGACACCGGCAGCAACGGGCCGCTGTTCTCGGTCGCCGCCAAGCTCGACGCGCCGATCACCGTGCTGCCGCATTCGTCGTACGTCACCGGCGCGATCCCGCACCCGCTGAACGTGCGCGTGGTCGAGCGCGACGGCTTCGCGACACCCACGCGCAGCGTCTGGGGCGAGAAGGTGCAGACCACCGGCGTGCAACTCGGCCCGGTGGCGAACCCGCAGCCGCGCGAACGCGCCACCACCGTCTGCCTGCTCGTCAACACGCTGGCCAGCCAGGGCCTGTCGTACATCGACTTCGCCGGCCTGGCGCGCTTCCACCGCGCGCTGGCGCTGCAATGCGCGGCGCGCGGCGCGCAGCTGATCGTGCGCCTGAAGCCGAACAACGCCGGCCTGCGCATGGCCTCGAGCGCGCTGTCCGTGCCCTCCGAGGCGCTGCAGGCGGTGCTCGACATGAAGATCGACGAGATCGCCCGCCGCACCGACCTGTGCATCTGCTACGGCGAGCCGACCACCGCCGGCATCGAGTTCCTCGCCACCGGCAGCTACCTGATGCATGCGTCCGACCAGCTCTGGCCGGCCGACTACCTGACCTCGCCGGCCTTCGTCACCGACGGCACCGTGCCCTCGTTCGTGCTCGACGAGGCGCTTGCCGAGACCGATTCGCTGCTCGCCGACCCCACGCTGTTCCGCCAGCTCGCCGACGCGCAGCGCACCCGCTTCCTGCCGCGCCTGACCGCACGCGACGGCCGCATCTTCGATTGAGACCCCACCAGGACCCGACCATGCTCGACAACAAGTCCATCCTGATCACCGGCGGCACCGGATCGTTCGGCAAGGCCTTCGTGAAGACGGTGCTCGAGCGCCACCCTGGCGTGCGCCGCGTGGTGGTGTTCTCGCGCGACGAGCTCAAGCAGTACGAGATGGCGCAGATGTTCCCCGAGCGCCAGTACCCCTGCATGCGCTACTTCATCGGCGACGTGCGCGATGCGCAGCGCATGCAGCGCGCGCTGGAAGGTGTCGACATCGTCGTGCACGCCGCCGCGCTGAAGCAGGTGCCTGCTGCCGAGTACAACCCCTTCGAGTGCATCAAGACCAACGTGCTGGGCGCGCAGAACGTCATCGATGCCTGCCTGGACCAGGGCGTCAAGCGCGTGGTCGCCCTGTCGACCGACAAGGCGGCGGCGCCGATCAACCTCTACGGCGCCACCAAGCTGTGCTCGGACAAGCTGTTCGTCGCCGCCAACAACATCAAGGGCAGCCGCGACGTGCGCTTCTCGGTGGTGCGCTACGGCAACGTGATGGGCAGCCGCGGCTCGGTGATCCCGTTCTTCCTGTCGCAGCGCGCCACCGGCACGCTGCCGATCACCGACCCGACGATGACGCGCTTCAACATCAGCCTGCAGGAGGGTGTGGAGATGGTGCTGTGGGCGCTCGAGAACGCGCTCGGCGGCGAGATCCTGGTGCCGAAAATCCCCTCCTACCGCATCACCGACGTGGCCAGCGCGATCGGCCCGAACTGCCGCCAGACCATCGTCGGCGTGCGCCCGGGCGAGAAGATCCACGAGGAGATGATCACCGCCAGCGACAGCCTGAACACGGTGGACCTGGGCGCCTACTACGCCATCCTGCCCAGCGCCGGCGCGTACAGCGTCGACGAATACGCCACGCGCACCGGCGCACAGCGTGTGCCCGAAGGCTTCAGCTACGACAGCGGCCGCAACCCGGACTTCCTCAGCGTCGAGCAATTGCGTGAGCTGATCTTCTCGCCGGCCTGTGGTCAGTTCGAGCGGCAGGCCATCGCTGCCTGAAGTCGTCGCGCGCGATGGACTTCATCCCCTACAGCCGCCAGCAGGTCACCGACGACGACATCGCCGCGGTGAACGCGGTGCTGCGCTCCGAGCTGATCACGCAGGGGCCGGTGATCCCGCGCTTCGAGCAGGCCTTCGCGGCACGCCATGCGGTGGCGCATGCGGTGGCGGTGAGCAACGCGACCGCTGCACTGCACCTGGCCTGCCTGGCGCTCGGCGTCGGCCCCGGCTCACGGGTGTGGACCACGCCGATCAGCTTCGTCGCCTCGGCCAACTGCGCGCTGTACTGCGGCGCGACGCTGGACTTCGTCGATATCGACCCCATCACCCGCAACCTGTCCGTCGACCGCCTGCGGGAGCAGCTGGAAGACGCCGAACCGCGCGGCGAGCTGCCCGACGTGCTGATCCCGGTGGACTTCGCCGGCCTGCCGGCCGATCTGCGCGAGATGCGCACGCTGGCCGACCGCTACGGCTTCGCGATCCTGCAAGACGCCTCGCACGCCACCGGCGCGAGCTACCTGGAGCGCCCGGTCGCCAGCGCCTGGGCCGATGCCACGGTGTTCAGCTTCCACGCCGTGAAGGTCATCACCTGCGCCGAAGGCGGCATGGTGACGACCAACGATGCGGCGCTGGCGCAGCGCATCCACCTGCTTCGCTCGCACGGCATCACCCGCGATGCGGACGAATTCGAGTTCGCCTCGCCCGGCCCCTGGTACTACGAGCAGCAGGCGCTGGGCGTCAACGCGCGCATGACCGAGCTGCAGGCGGCGCTGGGCCTGTCGCAGCTCGCGCGGCTCGATCAGATGCAGGCACGGCGCGAGGCACTGGCCGATCGCTACGACACGCTGCTCGCGAAGCTGCCGCTGATGCTGCCGGCGCGACTGGCCGACCGCCGCAGCGCCTGGCACCTCTATGCGGTCGAGATCGACGAGAAGCGCTCGCGCGTGACCCGCGACACCGCCTTCGCCGCGCTGCGCGAGGCCGGCATCGGTGTCAACGTGCACTACATCCCGATCCACACCCAGCCGTTCTACCGGCGGCTGGGCTTCTCGGCCGGCGACTTCCCGGCCGCCGAGCGCTACTACGCGCGCACGCTGTCGCTGCCGCTGTTCCCGGCACTGACCGAGGCGCAGCAGGAGCGTGTGGTCGACGTGCTGCGCGCGGTGCTGTCATGAGTACGGCAGCTCGGATCGCGATCATCCCGGCGCGCGGCGGCAGCAAGCGTGTGCCGCGCAAGAACATGCGCCCCTTCGCCGGCCGGCCGATGATCGCCTACGCGATCGACGCGGCGCGCCGCTCGGGCCTGTTCGACCGCATCGTCGTCTCGACCGACGACGCCGAGGTGGCGGCATTGGCGCAGCGCGAAGGCGCCGCCGTGCCCTTCCTGCGTCCGGCCGCGCTGGCCGACGACCACACGCCGACGGTGCCGGTGATCGCCCATGCGATCCGCGCCTGTGCCGAACTGGGCTGGCGTGCCGAGCTTGCCTGCTGCATCTACCCGGCCGTGCCGCTGCTGCAGCCCGAGTCGCTGGCCGCCGCTCTGGCGCTGCTGGAGGCGAGCGACGCGCCCTATGCCTTCCCGGTGCTGGCCTACCGTGCGCCGATCCAGCGTGCGCTCAAGCGCGATGCGCAGGGCCGCAGCGCGCCGCTGCAGCCCGAGTTCGCGCTGACACGCACGCAGGATCTGCCGGCCGCCTTCCACGACGCCGGCCAGTTCTACTGGGGCCGCGCCGAGGCCTGGCTGGCCGGCAAGACCCTGCATGCCGACGCCTGCACGCTGGTCTGCGATGAAGGCAGCGTGGTCGACATCGACACCGAAGCCGACTGGGCACTGGCCGAGGCGCTGTACCGGCTGCGCCAGCAGCGGCACAGCGAGGTGGCGTGATGGACGTGCTCATCCGCGCCGATGCCTGCGCGGCCCTCGGCCTCGGCCACCTGAAGCGCTGCCTGTCGCTGGCGCAGGCGCTGCGTGCGCAAGGTGCAGCGGTGACGCTGGCCTGGCGGCGCATCGACCTGGACTGCAGCCCGATGATCGAGGCGGCCGGTGTGAACTCCCTGTGCATCGGCAACGGCCCCGTCACCGGTGAACTGTTCGACGCACGCGACCTGCTCTCTGCGACGAACGGCGCCTCGCTGATCGTGGCCGACCACTACGCGCTCGGCGAACGCTGGCACCGCGCCGTGCGCGCCAACACCAACGCACGGCTGGCTGCGATCGACGACCTCGCAGATCGCCCGCTGGCCGTCGACATCGCCATCGACCCCAACTTCAGCACCGACCCGGCCGCCAAGTTCGCCGGCCGCCTGCCCGAGAACGCACGGCTGCTTGCCGGCCCGCAGCACGCGCTGCTCGGACCGGGCTATGCCGACGCGCCGCGCTGCCCGCAACGCGAGCCGGTGCGCAGCGTCGGCATCTTCATGGGCGGCACCGATGCGGCCGGCCTCAGCGCCGTCGCGCTCGATGCGCTGGAACAGATCGGCTTTCCGGGCACGATCGAGATCGCCACCACGCAGGGCAACCCGCACCTGGATGCGCTGCGAACACGTGCAACGTCGCGCCCTCGCCTGGCGATCACGCTCGACCAGCCCGACCTGGCCGACTTCTTCGCCCGCCACGACCTGCAGATCGGCGCCGGCGGCGGCGCCACCTGGGAGCGCTGCTGCATCGGCGCGCCGACGCTGGCGGCGATCGCTGCCGACAACCAGCGCCCGGTGCTGCTGCCACTGCAGCAGATGGGCGTGCTGCGCGTACTGGCCGACGAGCCGCCGACGGCTGCCGCCATCGCCACCGGCGTGCGGGAGCTGATCGAGAACCCGGCGCTGCGCCGCAGCCTGGCCGAGCGCGCCAAGGCGCTGGTCGACGGCCGTGGTGCGCAGCGTGTGGCCACCGCGCTTCTTTCGTCCGCCGCCCCCAGCACCCCATGAGCACGATCGTCCACATCGTCTGCACCGACCCGGCGCACGGCGTCAACGCCTGGCTGCAGCGCTGGGCCATCGCCCACGCGCACGACGCGCAGGTGCACATCCTGCGTGATGCGCGCGAGGCAGTCGGCGGCGACTTCCTGTTCCTCGTCTCCTGCCACCAGATCATCGGCGCCGACGTGCGCGCGCGCTACCGCCACACGCTGGTGCTGCATGCCAGCGCGCTGCCGGCAGGGCGCGGCATGTCGCCGCATGTGTGGCAGATCCTCGAGGGCCGCGGCGGCTTCACGCTGACGATGCTGGAGGCCGTCGATGCGCTCGACGCCGGCCGCATCTGGCACCAGATCGAGGTCGAGGTGCCGCCGAACGCGGTGTGCCTCGAGATCAACGAGCGCCTGTTCGACGCCGAACTGACGCTGATGGACTGGGCGCTGGACAACGCCGCCACGGTGCAGCCGCGCGAGCAGCATGGCGAGCCCAGCTACTACCGCAAGCGCGGCCCGGCCGACAGCCGGCTCGACCCCGAGCGCCCGCTGGCCGAGCAGTTCGATCTGCTGCGCGTTTCCGACCCCGAGCGCTACCCCGCCCACTTCGAGTACCGCGGGCGCCGCTACCGGCTGCGCCTGGAACCGATGGAGTCCTGACGATGATCCGCATCGCCGGCCGCGAGATCGGCCCCCACGCCCGCCCGTACCTGATCGCCGAAATGTCGGGCAACCACAACCGCTCGCTGGAGCGCGCGCTGGCCATCGTCGATGCCGCGGCCGCCTCGGGCGCCGATGCGATCAAGCTGCAGACCTACACCGCCGACACGATGACGCTGGACATCCACGCGCCCGGCTTCGTGATCGACAACCCGAAGAGCCCCTGGGCCGGCCGACAGCTGCACGAGTTGTACGCCGAGGCCGCCACGCCCTGGGAGTGGCATGCGCCGATCATGGCGCGCGCGAAGGCGCTCGGCCTGCACTGCTTCAGCACGCCCTTCGACGACACGGCGGTCGACTTCCTCGAATCGCTGGATGTACCGGCCTACAAGATCGCCTCCTTCGAGCTGATCGACCTGGCGCTGATCCGCCGCGTGGCGGCCACCGGCAAGCCGTTGATCATCTCGACCGGAATGGCCACCCTGTCGGAAATCGACGACGCGGTGCGCGCGGCGCGCGGCGCCGGCTGCCGCGAGCTGGTGCTGCTCAAGTGCACCAGCACCTACCCGGCGGCGCCGACCGACAGCAACATCCGCACGATTCCCGCGCTGCGCGACGCCTTCGGCTGCGAAGCCGGCCTGTCCGACCACACGCTGGGCTGCGGCGTTGCCGTGGCCTCGGTGGCGCTGGGCGCGACGCTGATCGAAAAACACTTCACGCTGGCGCGTGCCGAGGGCGGCGTCGACAGCGCCTTCTCGCTCGAGCCGGCCGAGTTCGCCATGCTGCGCACGGAGACCGAGCGGGCCTGGCAGAGCCTCGGCCAGGTGAACTTCCAGCCGACCGCCTCGGAAGGTGGTTCGACGCAGTTCCGCCGCTCGCTCTACATCGTCAAGCCGGTCAAGGCCGGCGAGCTGCTGACGCGCGACAACGTGCGCGCCATCCGCCCCGGCTACGGCCTGGCGCCCAAGCACCTGGAGCAGCTACTTGGCTGCAGGGTGGTGAAGGATGCGGGGGCGGGGACGCCGCTGGCGTGGGAGTTGGTGCGGGCGGCGTGAGTGGCTTCGGCAGGCGAACTCGTTGCGTCAGCGTGTGACGCTGAACAGCAACGCAGGGTACCCTCGGGTCGTTGGTTCCGAGGCAACCAGCTCGCCACCACCCACGTGGCCCAAGGTCGTGGCCGCGGTCGGGAGTTGCTGGCCGACCGCAAGGCGCAGATTCGCCTGCAGGTCGATGGACTCGATGGTGGCCAGCGTGCGCGTCGACAGGCGATGCAGGCGGCTGTTCCGGCCCGGCCCCTGGGCATCGAGACAGGTCAATGACCCCAGTGCCAACGCGCATCGAGACGCATCGACGAACGGAGTCCCGAGAACGCTGCCGCCGAAATCGCCCCGCCCGAGCAGCGCACCCGTTCGCTTGTCGAAGACAGCGCCGAACGCATCGTAGTAAAGCAGCTCATCGGTGAAGAGGCTGGGGCCTCCCCAGTCATAGATCGACCCTCCGAGTGCCAGTGCCGGTGAAAAACCCGGGCGCGCCCCCGCCAATGGAATCCCTTGCGGACGAACCGGCACGACCATCGGCACGGGGGCACCTTGACGGGCGGCGACATCGGCATGAATCTCGTTCGCGATGCCATCCCATCGCCTCAGGATCACGCTGCCGCCGATGATCACTCCGCTGGCATACTCGGCCGAAGCATCGAACAGTTCCTCCGGCAAGACATCAGTTCCACGCACGAGCACGGCACCGAGCGTCGCGGTGGCGAACTCCGTGGCATCCTGCGGCGAGATCAGCATGGAATAGACCTCGCTGCGTGGCAGCCCGAGACCTGGCCGATTGGTCGATCGACGTGCGGGCAGGCGCATGCTCATCTCTCGCACAAGCGTACCGGCGTCGAAGCGTTCGATCAGGGCACCTGCCGCATCAGCCGTGGCGAGCGCGATCGGTGCTGAGCTCGGCATCGGCAACGCGACGGATTGGACCGCATAGAGCTTGCGTCCATCAGGGGAGAGCTTCGTGAATGCCTCCCGGCGATCGGCAGGCGGGTCGAAAACCTTCAGCGCCTTGCGTGCGCCGGTATCGACGTCGATGACCAGGGCCGACAACTGCTCATCGTCCGCAAGGGTGGTGGTGAACACGAGGTTGCGGTCGGCCCCGACACCCAGGGGATGCCAGAATCGGTCATCGTTCGGCACCTCGAACGATCGTGCCGACAGTCGTACGCGGCCTGGCCAGGAGACTTCGTTCGAGACGCCCCGCAGCAGCGTCAGCTGTCCGCTGACAGTTGCCGGTTCCCCACCGCTGGCCGTGGCCCTGGAGGTGTAGCTCGAGCGCACGGCTCCGGCGAAGGGCACGCTCCAATCGGTACGTCGACCGGTCGACTCGAGACGCCGGCCATCGGGTGTCGTGATCACCAGGTTCTCGCGCAGCGTCGTGCGCAGGGCACGCAGGGTCTGACCGAACGCCTTCACAGACTCGATGCCATCGGCGGTCGTCGTGCTTTCGGTGAGGATCGTGGTCCCGGCCGGAAACGCCGACGGCAGCGGCGCGCTGGTGATCGTATTGAGAGTGTTCATCAGCTGCCGCGTTTCCCCGATGGGCACGCCGATGGCGGCAAACGTCAACGGGCCGACGATCAATCTCAGTTGCTCCTCGTTCGCGCCCGCGCCGGGCGGCACCACGGCTCGCGGTTCGTCAACCATGTCGTTCCTGAAGCGCATCAGGCTGAGCGGTCTCGGGCGAGATTGCAGGGCGCCGTCCGCATCTGCGGCATAGCGGTACGCCCCGAAATCCGCTCCTTCTTCGGGCGCCGGCAGCACGCGAATCTGGTACCGGCCGCGCGAGCTGTCGTCGACCTCCCACGCCGAGTGGTTGGCGCCGAGAAGGCCGCCGATGTCACCCAGGCTCGCTGGGAGGCGTGCCTGCCGCCTCAGCGCCGAGAGCGCGGACTGCGATGCCGGATCTGCATCGAGCCAGCGCCGCAGTTCGATCAATCTGGCCTCCGTGTCGCCGCCCTGCCGCAGGGAGGTCAGGGTGAGGAAGATCGTGGTCGCCGTCTGCCACCGGTGCAGACGCTCGACGGGCTCGGTGAAGCGGCCGCCGGCCGTCCGGCGAGCCTCGAGATAGACACGCGTGACGAGTTCGCTGGCAGTACCGACGTCGACGCTCGTACCAAGCGCCAGCGCACGCACGATCGCTCCATCGGCCTCGATCGACTCCAGAGCCAGCGTGTCGTCCGGTGAGCGGCCCGCGGGCCAGTCAATGCTGAAGTTTCCTTCCGTGCCGGTTGTCGTCGAAGCCAGCACACGACCGCGAGTGCCGTCGAGATTCACGGTGACGAGGTGCACCGTCTGGCCGGACGGAGCCGGGTCAGCCCATCCACCTGCGGAAATCCACCTCAGGGTGCCCGCGAGCGCCGTGGTCGATGGCAGTTCAGTCGGGCCCGCGGTACCGCCACCGCCCCCTCCACCACACGCCGACAACAGAAAGCCCAATACCAGCAAGCACCGCGCGCCGATCGACCGCATCTCGAACTCCTCCCCAAAATCATCTTATCGGAGTCGCGTGCGGCCATTGGTTCCGGCTACCTTCCGGACTTCAGCCCCGCCTCGCTCAGCCTCTGTCGTCAGGCCCCGGTTCTTCGGGTCCGCGATCCATGGCCACCATGGTTGGACGGTCGTGCTTCAGCTTCCCGATCGGTTCGCAACGCTGCGCACCGAAACCGAACGCACATGGCAGAGCCCGGGCCAGGTGAACTTCCAGCCGACCGCCTCCGAAGGCGGCCCAACACAGTTCCGCCGTTCGCTCTGCATCGTCAGGCCGGTGAAGGCCGGCGAGCCGCTGACGCGCTACGACGTGCGCACCATCCGCCCCGGCTACGGCCTGGCGCGCAAGCACCTGGAGCAGCTGCTTGGCTGGCGGGTGGTGAAGGATGCGGGGGCGGGGACGCCGCTGGGGTGGGAGTTGGTGCAGGCGGCGCGAGTGACGAGTGGGCAGCACTGAAGTTCTGCTCATGTCTGGGCCGGCCGGTCGCATCAAGTGGCTGTTGCCATCTGCGGCCACTCGAACCGCTGACGTGGAGACTGCATGAACTCATTGCGAACGCTCGAGCCTTGATCTGAGTGGCGACCCCGGTTGAGCCCTGTCCATGGCACAGCCGCTCGACATCGGTCCTTCAGCATCAAGGACTTGAAGCGGTGCTGCTCATCGTTCGATCACCGCCGGCCGGTACCAAAGATGTCATCGCTTGCCCTTAGCGAAACACTCTCCCGGTCGCTCCATCAGTCGAACCATGCGGTCAACGCGCGAACCGGTGTCAGCCGATCCAGATGTCATCGAAAGTGATGACGGTGTTCGGCACGACGGTGGCAAACAGCAGCTGCGCGGCCGAGCCGTTGCCGTCGGCATCGAAGTACAGGCGCCCAGCTGACGCGTCGTAGATGACCCGGTCGCCGGCGTCCTTCGCGGTGGTGCCAAGGACGAAGTTCGCCGAGGCGATCCGGCCCACCGGGCCGATGCCGCGGAATGCGGCATCGTCAAGCAGGAAACGATCTGCCGCCGCGGAGAAGTCGCTCACCTGGTCGACATTGGTCGCCGCGTTCAGCGTGCTGCTGAAGACGAAACTGTCCGATCCGCTGCCACCGACGAGCACGTCTCGGCCGGCCTTGCCGTCGAGCATGTCGTTGCCCGCGCCGCCCGAAAGGGTGTTGGCCACGCCGTTGCCGGTCAGCGTATTCGCCAGCGCGTTGCCAGTGCCGCTGATCGCTGCACTCCCGGAGAGCACGAGCCGCTCGAGGTTCGCCCCGAGCGTGCGGCTGACCGAACTGGTCACGGTGTCGATCTCGCCGGACAGCGTGCTCGTCTCTACCGTCGTGTCGCCGACGTTGTCGACGACGTAGCTGTCGTTGCCGAGCCCACCGGCCATCGAGTCGGCGCCGGCACCGCCGTCGAGCCGGTTCGCTGCGGCGTTGCCGGTCAGCGTGTTCGCCAGCGTGTTGCCGGTGGCCGTGATCGAAGCGCTGCCGGACAGGGTGAGCCGTTCGACGTTCGAGCCGAGCGTGAAGCTGACCGACGAGACAACGGTGTCGATTTCGCCGGCAAGCTTGCTCGCCTCGATCACCTGGTCGCCGGCCGTCTGCACGACGTAGACGTCGTTGCCGAGCCCACCGCGCAGCACGTTGATGCCGGCGTTGCCGGTAAGCGTGTTGGCCAGGGCGTTGCCGGTGCCGTCGATCGCCGCGCTGCCGGTGAGCGTGAGGCGCTCGAAGTTTGCGCCAAGGGTCCAGCGCACCGAGGAGACGACGGTGTCGATTTCGGCCGTGGACGTCGCAGCCTCCGAGACCAGGTCACCCGGATCGTCGACAACATAGGTGTCGTTCCCATCGCCGCCGCTCATCGAGTCGATCCCGAGCCCGCCGTCGAGCGAGTCGTTGCCCGCGCCGGCATAGAGCGTGTCATTGCCAGCCCCGCCCTGCAGCGTGTCGTTCGCGTCGGCAGAAGCACCCGTGCGGACGCCCCAGTCATCGAGCACATCGTTGCCGTCGCCGCCGTCGAGCAGGTCGCGCCCGCTGCTGGAGTACAGCGTGTCGTTCCCAATACCGCCCTGCAGCGTGTCGCCGGATGCGTCGTCGGCCAGGTCTTCGAGGAGATCGTTGCCGCCGCCGCCCAGCAGCGTGTCACGACCCTGCCAGCCGTAGAGACGGTCGTGGCCTGCAGAGCCGTCGAGGTGATCGGCGCCGCGCCCCCCTTCGAGTCGGTCGTTGCCGGCGCCGCCCAGCAGGGAGTCGTTGCCAAATGCACCGTCGAGTGTATCGGCGCCCAGACCGCCATCGAGCGTGTCGTTGCCGACGTCGCCGACGACGCTGTCGGCGAGGTCCGTACCGGTCCATGAGAGGCCGGCGTAGATGCTGCCGTCCGGCGCGTAGCCGCCGACGATGTTGGTGGTGTCCAGCGCCGTGAGATCGACGCCGGTCAGCGCCAGTGCCGTCGCCCACGCCGCGGGGTCGCCGCCCACGCCGTTCCGGTCGAGCTTCAGCAGCACGTCGTCGCCGACCTGCAGGAAGCCAAGGAAACCCGTACCGTCAGCAAACGGGTTGCCGCCATCGTAGAAGCCTTCGATTGCCACCTGGGCGATCAGTGCGGCCACGTCGATGCGGTCACCGCCGCTGCCGGCGACGAAGTCCGACACCGTTGCGCGCATGGACCAAACCGCCGCCACCGTGTCCTTGCCAGCGCCAAGAATGATCGTGCCTAGATCTTCGCCGGTGAAGCCGCCCAGGCTCACGCGGTCATCGCCGGCGCCAGCATCGACGGACACGCTGCCGCCGTTGCCTCCACCGCCACCGATCTGGATCAGGTCGCCTCCGTCGCCACCGAGCAGCGTCGCCGCGCCCGCACCGCCGTTCCACAACTCCAGAGAATCGGAATCGCTGCCGCCGTCCATCCACACCGCGCCGTTGCCGACGAGCGTGTCGGCACCGGCGCCACCTATCAGCGTGGCCGACGCGCCAACGCCACCCGAGGCGGTGAGCCTGTCGTCGCCGTCGCCGCCGTCGAGCAGGCGGCTGCCGTAGCCGCCCTGCAGCGTGTCGTTGCCGATCCCACCGACCAACTGACCTGGCCCGAAGTCGTCGTCGACCAGGAAGTCGTGGCCCGCGCCGCCTTGCAAAGTGTCGTTGCCAGCGCCGCCGCGCAGCGAATCGTCGTCGTCGCCGGCATCGATGAGGTCGTCGCCGCCGCCGCCGATCAGCGTGTCGTCGCCGAACCGCGCGTCGATCGAGTCGTTGCCGGCGCCGGACACGAGCGAATCATCACCGTACAGTCCGAACTGGGTGTCGTCACCCGAACTGCCGGTCCAGATCAGGCCGAGCGGCGCGGAGCCGTCGGGTGCCATGCCGGCCGCGAAGTTCTCGACGCTGAAGCTGCCGGCGTCGGTGTTCTGCATCCGCAGCACCGCCGTCCAGGTGGACGACGCCGATGCGGCTCCGTCGGCATCGAACTCGAGCAGGGTGTCGGCACCGTCCTGCACGAGCCGGAACATCCCGACTTCGGCGGCGAAGACGTTGCCACCGGTGTAGTGCCCAGCGAGCGTCGGCCAGTAGAGTGCGTCGGTGAAGTCGACCACGTCGCCGCCGGCGCCGGCTATGAAGTCGGTCACCGTCGGGATACCCAGTAAATTGTTGCCGAAGACGACGGTGTCGACACCGGTGCCCAGCGTCAGCAGCGGATACGAGGAGACGCTGCCGAACGCCGACAGCAGGATGCGGTCGGCGTCGGCGCCCGCATCGACGACGGCCCGGCCCGTTCCCGACACCAGGATCAG
>NZ_CALRZC010000187.1:0-16841 GCF_943372545.1 Variovorax sp. YR752
CGCATCTGCATCGGCATCTGGAACCCCCACCAAAAAAGGAGACAAGGCATGAAGCTGACCCCCGAGCAACGCGCGCAGTTCGAGCGCGAGGGCTACCTGTTCTTCCCCGGCCACTTCTCACCCGAAGAGACGAAGGTGCTGACCGAGGCGGTGCCCGACCTGTACAGCAAGCGCGCGGCCTTCAACGTGCGCGAGAAGGGCTCCGACGCCGTGCGCACGAACTTCGCGGCGCACCTCATCAGCGAGCCCTTCGCGCGGCTGGCGCGGCACCCGCGCATGGTCGGGCCGGTGATGGACCTGTTCGACGAAGCGGTCTACATGCACCAGTTCAAGATCAACGGCAAGATGGCCTTCGAAGGCGACGTGTGGCAGTGGCACCAGGACTACGGCACCTGGCTCAACGACGACCTGATGCCCACCGAGCGCGCGATGAACGTGGCGATCTTTCTCGATGAGGTGACCGAGCACAACGGCCCGCTGATGTTCATTCCGGGCAGCCATCGCAAGGGCGTGGTCGATGCCAAGCATGACCTCACGACCACGAGCTACCCGCTGTGGACGGTCGACAACGACCTGATCCGCCAGCTGGTCGATCGCGCGGGCGGCACGCAGGGCGGCATCGTCTCGCCCAAGGGCCCGGCCGGTTCGATGATCCTGTTCCACAGCTGCCTCGTGCATGCCTCGGGCAGCAACCTCTCGCCCTTCAACCGCGTGGCCGTGTACCTGAGCCTGTGCGCGGTCAGCAACCACATCCGCCGCCACAAGCGGCCCGAGTACATCGCGCATCGCGACTTCACGCCGATCGAGATGCTGCCCGACGACTGCCTGCGCCAGCCCTACCCCGTCGACGTGCCGTGGAAAGACGGCCTGCCCGAGAGCGCGCTGCGCACCTCGCTCGACGTCATCGATTCCGTGGAAGCCTGAACACCATGAGCCTGCACACCCGCCTGCAACAACGCGCTGCCGAAGGCCGCCCCATCCGCATCGGCCTGATCGGCGCCGGCAAGTTCGGCGCCATGTACCTGGCGCAGATCCCGCGCACGCCCGGCGTGCAACTGGTCGCCATTGCCGACCTCTCACCCGCCGCCGCGCGCGTCAACCTCGAGCGCGTGGGCTGGCTGGCCGAGCGCAGCAATGCCGGCTCGGTACAAGAGGCGCTGAAGACCGGCGCCACCTGGATCACCGACGACTGGCAGGCCGTGACGCGCGAGCCCGGCATCGACATCGTGGTCGAGTGCACCGGCAACCCCATTGCCGCGGTCGATCACTGCCTGGACGCCTTTGCGCACGGCAAGCACGTGGTCAACGTGACGGTCGAGGCCGACGCCTTCTGCGGCCCGCTGCTCGCGCACAAGGCGCAGCAGGCCGGCGTGGTGTATTCGCTGGCCTTCGGCGACCAGCCCGCGCTGATCTGCGACCTGGTCGACTGGGCGCGCACCTGCGGCTTTCCGGTGGTCGCGGCCGGGCGCGGCCACAAGTGGCTGCCGCACTTCACCGAATCGACGCCCGAAACGGTGTGGGGCAACTACGGCCTCACGCCCGAACAAGCCAAGCGCGGCGGGCTCAACCCGAAGATGTTCAACAGCTTCCTCGACGGCTCGAAACCGTCGATCGAAAGCTCGGCCGTGGCCAACGCCACCGGCCTGGGCGTGCCCTCCGACGGCTTGCTCTACCCGCCCGCGAGCGTGGAAGACATTCCCTTCGTCACTCGCCCGAAGAGCGAAGGCGGCGTGCTGGAGCGCAAGGGCATGGTCGAAGTGATCTCGTCGCTCGAAGCCGACGGCCGCAAGATTCCCTACGACATCCGCATGGGCGTGTGGGTCACGGTCGAGGCCGAGACCGACTACATCAAGAACTGCTTCGAGGAATACAACGCCCACACCGACCCGAGCGGGCGCTACTTCACGCTCTACAAGCGCTGGCACCTGATCGGGCTCGAAGTCGGCATGTCGGTCGCCAGCGTGGCGCTGCGCGGCGAGCCCACCGGCGTGGCCACCGGCTGGAACGCCGACGTGGTCGCCACCGCCAAGCGCGACCTCGCGGCGGGCGAGATGCTCGATGGCGAAGGCGGCTACACCGTCTGGGGCAAGCTGCTGCCGGCCGAGCGCTCGCTGCGCCTGGGCGGCCTGCCGCTCGGGCTGGCGCACAACGTCAAGCTCGTGCGCCCCGTGAAGAAGGGCCAGAGCCTGAGCTGGGCCGACGTGGCGATGGACACCAGCACCGCCGCCTACCGGCTGCGCCAGGAAATGGAAACGTTGTTCACGCCCGCGGTGCGCGACCGGGCCGCCTGAGCGCGACCTGAACGGGCCCCGCAGCAGCGGGGCCTCTCGTTGCGCCAAAGGGCGAACAGATCAAGAATCTTCTGCTCGGCACCGTTCCGGTGTCGAAATGACCGGTTGCGGGCCGTCATTGTGGTGAGCGCTCTTGCTCGGCAAGCTTTTCCTTCACGGAGAAACACCATGCAGTACATGTTGATGTTCTACCAACCCGCCGCCGAATTCGAACAACGTGACGACCCCGCCTCGCAGGCCTACCGCGCCAGCTGGGTCGCGTATGCCGACGCGGTGCGCCAGTCGGGCGTCGCACTCGGCGGCCACGGCCTGTTGCCGCCCATGACCGGCACCACGCTGCGCGTGCGCGGCGACAAGCGCCAGGTGCAGGACGGCCCCTTCGCCGACACCAAGGAGCAGCTCGGCGGCTATTTCGTGGTCGACGTGCCCGACCTCGACGCCGCGCTCGAATGGGCCGCACGCGCGCCCTGCGCCGCCAGCGGCGGTGTCGAGGTGCGGCCGGTCTTCACCGCCACCGCGGCGGGTACGAGCCAGGCGTGACCACTCCGGCGGCACATGACGCCGCCGAACGCGCGGCACACACTTCAGCCGAACGCGCGGCACGCGCGTCGTACGGGCGGCTGCTGGCCATCCTGTCCGCGCGCACGCACGACATCGCCGCCTCCGAAGACGCCCTCGCCGACGCCTTCGCCCGCGCGCTCGAACGCTGGCCCGCCGACGGCGTGCCGGTGCAGCCCGACGCCTGGCTGCTGAGCGTCGCGCGGCACCGCAAGCTCGACGCCTGGCGCCACAGCCGCGTGCAGGACGACGCCACGCAGACGCTGCTGCTGCTCGCGGGCGAAATGGACGAGGCCGACCCCGATGCCGCCACCGTGCCCGACGAGCGGCTGCGCCTGCTCTTCGTCTGCGCGCACCCGGCCATCGACGCCGCCGCGCGCGCGCCGCTCATGCTGCAGACCGTGCTCGGCCTCGACGCCGCGCGCATGGCCGGCGCGTTCCTCACCTCGCCTTCCGCGCTGGGCCAGCGGCTGGTGCGCGCCAAGGCCCGCATCCGCGCGGCCGGCATCTCCTTCGAATACCCGCAGGCGCGCGACCTGCCGCACCGGCTGCGCGACGTGCTCGACGGCATCTACGCCGCCTACGGCACCGGCTGGGACGACGTCGACGGCGCCGACGCCCTGCCCCGCGGCTTGACGACCGAGGCCATCGACCTGGGCCGCATCCTGTGCCGCCTGATGCCCGCCGAACCCGAGCCGCTGGGCCTGCTCGCGCTGATGCTGTTCTGCGAGGCGCGCACCGCCGCGCGCCGCACCGAGGCCGGCGCCTACGTGCCGCTCGACCAGCAGCAGATCACGCGCTGGGACCACGCGCTGCTCGCCGAGGCCGAGCACCATCTGCGCATCGCGTCGGCCATGCAGTCGCTCGGGCCGTACCAGCTCGAAGCCGCGATCCAGTCGGCCCACTGCGAGCGCCGCGCGGGCGCACCGGTGCCGCCCGAAGTGCTGGTGTCGCTGTACGAAGGTTTGCTCGCGCTGCGGCCGAGCATCGGCGCGCAAGTCAGCCTGGCGTGTGCGCTGGCGAACGCACGCGGGCCCGAGACCGGGCTGCGCGCGCTCGATGCGATCCCGTCGGACGAAGTGGCGAGCTACCAGCCGTTCTGGGCGGCACGCGCGCATCTGCTCGCGGCCGGTGGTGCGCGCGTGGCAGCGCGGCAGGCCTACGACCGGGCGATCGGGTTGAGCAGCAATGGCGCGGTGCGGGCGTACCTGCACGCGATGTCGGAGCGGGCCTGAGGCGCTCAGTCCTGCAGCACAGCAGCGCCAACGCGCCGCCCTTCAAGCCGACTGCCGCCCTGCGTCAGCGTGACGCCATTCACCTCACCCCCATCGCCGCGCCGGAACACGAACTGCGCGCCGATCGCCGTCACCGCAAAGCGGTCCGGCCCCGTGGGCGTGAGCCCGTTGTAGCCCTTGCCCGATTCGCGTGCCAGCAGCCGCCCGTCGCGCACGGTGAAGCCCAGCACCTGCGCCTTGCCGACGCGGAACTCGCCCGCGTAGTCGGCCAGGCGTTTCGGATCGATCGGCACTTCCGCGGTCGGCACCGGGTAGCGGCTCTTGCCGATGGCGAACATCACGGGCTGCAGCGGTGCGCGCTGGTTGCTGGCGAGCACGATGAGCGCCTCGCCGGTGTCGGGCGCCAGCAGCCAGAGCGTGCGGTAGCCCTCGGTGACGCCCGCGTGGTAGTAGGTGCGCCGGCCGGTCTCGGGGCCGCGCACCATCACGGCATAGCCGATCTCGGCGCCCTCGTAGCGCGCGAGCGGCGTGAGCAGGCGTGCGGCGGCCGGGCCCAGCGGACCCTGGGCGCCGGCGAGGATGGCGCGGCTGAAGGCCAGCATGTCGGCGGCGGTCGAGCGCAGTGCGCTGGCCGGTGCGTAGGCATGCATGTCGAAGCGCTGCTGGCGCTGGTCGCCCGCGAACGGCGGCGCCATGCGCGAGGCCTTGTCGCCGAGCGGGATCACGGTGTCGTTCATGCCCAGCGGTTCGGTGATGCGCGCACGCACCAGCTCGCCCCACGAGGTGCCATAGCGCAGCGCCAGCAGTTGCCCGAGCAACGCCATGCCGAAGTTGCTGTAGCGCGCCTCGCACGGCGCCGCGACGGCGGTGAGGCGGATGCGCGCGAGCGCGGCCCAGAACATCGGCAGGTCGAAGCTGCGGAACTGCTCGGCCAGCGCGGCGCCGCCGGTGACGCCGTCGGCCATCACGGGCAGGCAGCCGGTGTGCGTGACGAGTTGCTTGAGCGTGATCGCGGCCACAGCCGGCGGCACGCCTTCGGCATGGCCGGCCAGCAGCTTGCCCACGCTGTCGTCGAGCGCCACGTCGCCGCGCTCCACAGCCTGCGCGAGCAGCAGGCCGGTGAAGACCTTGGTGACGGAGCCGATCTCGAACATCGGCTGCTCCGCACTGGCGGGCGCAATGGCGCGCGCCACCAGCGGCTCGGGGTTGTGGGCGATGCCGTAGCCGGCCTTGTCGCCGCGCAGCACGCCGACCACCAGCGTGCCGCGCTCGGTGCCGAGCGCGGTGCGGGCCAGCACGGCGGGGTCGCTGGCGAGCGAGAGCGGTGCGGCGGGTGCGGACGGCGGTACGAGCTGCGCGCTCGCCGCGCCCACCAGCCAGGGCGCGAGAAGCCAGGGTGCCAGCCAACGGCGGCACCAGGCGGAGGGCAGAAGCCGCATCGTCGGAATCCTCGGGCGTGAAGTCGGAACAGCCGCCATCCTGCCACGGCGGCCACAATGACCCCATGCGTGCATTGCTTTCGACTTTCTCCTGGCAGGAACTGCGCCACCACCCCTGGCGCAACGCGGCGGCCGTGCTGGCCGTGATGCTGGGCGTGGCGCTGGCGTTTTCGGTGCAGCTCATCAACGCCTCGGCGCTCGACGAGTTCTCCAGCGCCGTGCGCTCGGTGAACGGCCAGCCCGACCTCGAAGTGCGCGCGGCACAAGGCAGCTTCGGCGAGGCCGTGTTCGGTCGGCTGGCGCGCCGGCCCGAGGTGGCGCTGGCGAGTCCGGTGCTCGAATTTCAAGGCCTCGCCTTGGGCGGCGACGGGCGCCAGGTGCCGTTGCGCGTGATCGGCGTCGATGCGCTCGCGCTCCCCACCATCGCGCCCGCGCTGATGCCGCAGTCGGCGGCCGGTGCCGAGCGCTTCGCGCTGTTCGCGCCCGGCCATGTGTTCCTCAACGCGGCGGCGCGCCAGGCGCTGCAGTTGCCGCTGCAGCCTGCGTCCGACGAAAGCCTGCAGCTGCGCAGCGGCGCCACGTGGCAACGCCTCGCGGTGTCGGGCCATGTGACGGCCGGCGGCGCGGCGCTGGCGGTGATGGACATCGCCGCCGCGCAGGAGCTGTTCGGCCAGCTCGGCCAGTTGAGCCGCATCGACCTTCGGCTCGCGCCGGGCACCGACCGCGCGGCCTTCGTCGCCGCACTCGAAAAGTCGTCCGGCTGGCCCGCGGGCCTGAAGTTCGCCGAGCCGGGTGACGCAGCCGAGCGCGTGAGCAACCTGTCGCGCGCCTACCGCGTCAACCTCACGGTGCTGGCGCTGGTGGCGCTGTTCACGGGCGCGTTCCTGGTGTTCTCGGTGCTCGCGCTCAGCGTGGCCAAGCGCGCGCAGCAGTTCGCGCTGCTCGGCGTGCTGGGCCTCACGCCGCGCGAACGGCTGCGGCTGGTGCTGGCCGAATCGCTGGTGCTGGGGCTGATCGGCAGCGCGGCCGGGCTGGCACTCGGCACCGCGCTCGCGGCCTTTGCGCTGCGCGTGCTGGGCGGCGACCTGGGCGGCGGCTACTTCGAAGGCGTCGCACCCCGTCTGCATTGGAGCGGCGCCGCCGCGCTGCTGTACGGCGGGCTCGGCGTGGTGGCCGCGCTCGTGGGCGGCTGGTGGCCCGCGCGCGCCGCGCAGGCGCTGCCCGAGGCGCAGACGCTCAAGGGCCTCGGCGCCGCACCCACACAGGGCCGCCACCACTGGCTCGCGCTCGGGCTCATCGGCGCGGGTGCGGCGCTGGCCAACCTGCCGGCCATCGGCGGCATTCCGGTGGCGGCGTATCTGTCGGTGGCCTGCCTGCTGGTGGGCGGCATCACCGCCCTGCCCTGGCTCATCGCGCTGCTGTACGACCGCGTGGCACCCGCGTTTGCGCGGCGCGTACTGCCGATGCTCGCCGTCGAGCGCGCGCGGCGCATGCGCGGCACGGCGGCCGTGGCGGTGAGCGGTGTGGTCGCGAGCCTGAGCCTCGCGGTGGCGCTGACGGTGATGGTCGCGAGCTTTCGCGAGTCGGTCACGCACTGGCTCGACGTGGTGCTGCCGGCCGACCTGTACGTGCGCGCCACCTCGGGCGGGCGCGGCAGCGGCAACAGCGGCGGCACCAGCAGCACCGACACCGCGACCTTCGCACCAGCCTTCGTGCAGGCGCTGGCGCAGCTGCCCGGCGTGGCGCGCACCGGCACGCTGCGCACGCAGTCGCTGCAGCTCGACCCCGCGCAGCCGGCCGTGACGCTGATCGCGCGCAGCCTCGAAGGCGGCGTGGCGCGCGGGCTGCCGCTGGTCGGCGAGGCGCTGCCCGTGCCGCCCGGGCAGACCGGCATCTACGTGAGCGAGCCGATGGTCGAGCTGTACGGCGCGAAGCCGGGCACCGCGTTCGCGCCGTTGGCCGATGCAATGCGCGCGTCAACGCCGCAGGTGTTCTTCGTGGCGGGCGTGTGGCGCGACTACGCGCGACAGTTCGGCGCCATCGCGATGGACGCGCGCGACTTCGAGCGCATCACCGGCGAGCACGACGTGAGCGACGTCGCACTGTGGCTCGCGCCCGGTGCATCGGAGGCAGAAGTGCAGGCGGCCGTTCGCGCTCTCGCGTCGCGCACCTCACGCGACGGCGCCGTGGAGCTGGCCTCGGTCGGCCAGATCCGCGCGACCTCGCTGCGCATCTTCGACCGCAGCTTTGCCGTCACCTACTGGCTGCAGGCCGTGGCCATCGCCATCGGCCTGTTCGGCATTGCGGCCAGCTTCAGCGCGCAGGTGCTGGCGCGGCGCAAGGAGTTCGGCCTGCTCGCGCACCTGGGCTTCACACGGCGGCAGGTGCTGGCCGTGGTGGCCGGCGAAGGCGCAGCCTGGACCGCCATCGGCGCGGTCGCCGGCTTGTTGCTCGGGCTGGCCGTGTCGGTGGTGCTGGTGAAGGTGGTGAACCCGCAGAGCTTCCACTGGAGCATGGACCTGCTGGTGCCCTGGGTGCGGCTGCTGGCGCTGTGCGCCGCCGTGGTGGCGGCGGGCACGTTCACGGCGTGGATGGCGGGGCGCGCCGCGGCGGGGCGCGACGTGGTGCTGGCGGTGAAAGAGGACTGGTAGCGCCCTCTTCCATCGCCATTCCTTCTAGCGCCCTGGCGTCAACTGGATTCTTTCCACCGTTTCTTTCTCGACAGCCCCTCGGCTGTAGACCAGCGGCACGTACTTGCCTTCGAGCCACAGCGGCGCCAGGTCGCGGTAGTTCGGGCTGTCGGGGTTGCCCGACTGGCCCGGCGTGTTGATGACACGCGACGCGTCCCAGTTGCCCACGTCGAGCACCATGCGGAACGACGCGCCCGAGGTCAGCTTGTAGTCGTTCGCGCGGTAGGTGGCGGCCATCGGCGTGAACGACGAGCCGGACATCGGCCAGTCGCCCACCTCGAGCTTCTTGCGCGTGGCCGCATCGACCACGCCGCCCAGCGGATGCCGGAACTCGGCGCGGTGCAAGGCGCCCCACTTCCAGGCCGCCGGGTCGGGGCCGAGCTTGGTCGACAGTTCCTGCATCGCGGCAGGCAAGGTCGTCAGCAGCAAGGCATCGCGCTGCGCGTTGCTGACCCAGCCGGACGGGTTCTCCAGCAGCAGCACCATGCGCGTGTTGTCGCCCGGCGCAGCCAGCGCGGCACCGGCGTCGCCCGCCCCGGCCTTGAGCACGGCCTGGCGCAGGAACTTGCTGCTCCACACCTCGTACAGCGCGGCGGCCGCGCTGTCGCGGTCCATGGCGCCGTTCCAGCCTTGCAGCAGGCGCAGCGCCGCGGCGGTCTGTGCGTCGTCGCTGCGCTGGCCGGCCAGCAGCTTCAGCAGCCGCTGCGCCGGCGTCGCGACGATGTCGTTCTGCATGCGCTCCGAGTCCTCGATGGTGAAGCGTGAACCTGCCGCCACCTTGGCCGCGAACAGTTCCTTGAGCCGGCGCGCGCGGGCCGCATCGCTCCACTCGTAGCCCACGCCCTTCTTCGCGGCGGGATGGTCGGGCGGGATGTTGTTCTCGTTGGCCGTGACCACGTAGCCGCGCGCGGGGTTGAACTCCGACGGCAGCTCGTCGCCATTGCGGAAGCCCGACCATTCGTAGCGGCCGTCGCCCGGCACCGGCATGAGGCCGTCCCAGTTCGGACGGATCGGCGTGAGGCCGCCCGGAATCCAGCCGACGTTGCCGCTGCTGTCGGCATACACCTGGTTTTCGCCGGGTGCGCCCCAGCGGTTCATCGCAGCACGGAACTGGTCCCAGTTGCGTGCGCGCATGTAGTCCATCGAACCGAAGTACGGCGCCATGCCGGGCTCCAGCCACGCGGCGCGCAGCGCAAACGCGCGGCGCTTGCCGGGCTCGGCGAGCAGCACGGGGCCATGGCGCGTGAAGGTGTTGACCACCTCGCGCGGCGCGCTCTCGCCCTTGACCGCGATGCGCTCGGTGACGCGCGTCATCGGCTCCCAACGGCCCTGGTAGCGGTACTCCTCGGGGTTGGTCGGGTTCAGGTCGTACACGTACAGGTCTTCCTGGTCCATGTAGAAGCGCGTGAGGCCGAAGGCGATGGTGCCGTTGTGGCCGATCGACAGGCCCGGCAGGAAGGGCTCGCCCGCGCCGATGGCGTCCATGCCGGGCGCACTCAGGTGCGTCATGTAGCGCAGGCTCGGCGCGCCGTGCGAGCGGTGCGGGTCGTTGGCCAGAATCGGCCGGCCCGTGGACGTGAGCTTCGGCGCGATGACCCAGTTGTTGCTGCCGTAGGCGGCCGTGGGGTCGCCTTGCGATGCGCGTTGCTCCGCCTCGTCCTGCTCGGCCTTCGCGGCGATCGACTCGGCGCTGCCAGGCAGCAGCGCGACCGGCGTGGAGGACGCGCCCGCGTTCATGCCCACGCGCGTGTTCTCCTTGGTGAAGCGCGGCGAATCGGTGGCCCGCAGGTAAGCCGCGCGCAGCTCTGCCGCAGGGATGGTGCACGGGTCGAAGCCGTCGGGCACCTTGGGCGTGACCGGCGGATCGAGTTCGCGGCGCAGCCAGTCGGCCTTGGCGCCCGGCGCGCCGGCGCAGAAGGCGCGTGCGCGGTCGACTTCGGACGTGAAGTTGAGCGTGAGCCCGTGGTGCCGGATGCGCACCACGTCCTCGGGCGACCATGCGGCCGGCTGGTAGCCCAGCAGCGCGAACTCGGTCGGCAGCAGCGCGGGCTGCGCGCGAACCTGCGCGACATAGGCATTGACGCCGGCCGTGAAGGCCTCGGCCACGCGCTTGGCGTCGGAGCCGTAGGCCAGCCATTCGCGGTACATGTCGCCGCGGTAGAGCACGGCGCGCGCGGCGCGGTCGCTCTCGACCCAGGCGGGACCGAAGTCCTTGGCCATTTCGCCGAGGCCGCGCTTGCGCCACAGGTCCATCTGCCAGAGCCGGTCGCGCGCGGCGATGAAGCCCTGCGCCACGAAGGCGTCGTAGAGCGTGCCGGCGTACAGGTGCGGCACGCCCCAGCGGTCGACCAGCACTTCGGCGGGCTTCTCGAGGCCGGGCACGGTGAAGGATGAGGCGGGGCGCGTGGGGGTGTTGCTGCCCGGCGAAGTGGACGCACAGCCTGCGAGTGCCAGCACCGCCAGCGACACGGCGCCCAGGGAAAGCCGATGGCTCGTTCTCTTCATGTCTCTCGTCTCCTGTCTTGTTGTGGATTGGCAGCGCACAGTATCCCGATTTCCGCCGCTTTCCGTCACCCGCCGGGTGACAGGGCATGACTTGTAGACTGGCACGCTATGCAGCCCACCCCTTCATCCTCCTCCTGCGGCGACTGGCTCTCCGGCGCGATCCACCGCATCGAAGCCGACTACCAGCGCAGCGCCGACACGCACCTCATTCCGCTGCCGCTGCCCGCGCTCGCCGCGCACGGCATCGACCTGTACCTGAAGGACGAATCGACGCACCCCACCGGCAGCCTCAAGCACCGGCTCGCGCGTTCGCTGTTTCTCTATGCGCTGTGCAACGGCTGGGTGCGCGAAGGCACGACCATCGTCGAGGCGTCGAGCGGTTCCACCGCCGTGAGCGAGGCCTACTTCGCGCGGCTGCTGGGCCTGCCCTTCATCGCCGTGATGCCGCGCAGCACCTCGCCCGAGAAGGTCGCGCAGATCGCCTTCTACGGCGCGAGCTGCCACTTCGTGGACCACGCAGCGCAGGTGTACGACGAGGCGCGCGCGCTGGCCGAGCGCAGCGGCGGCCACTACATGGACCAGTTCACGTACGCCGAGCGCGCGACCGACTGGCGCGGCAACAACAACATCGCCGAAAGCATGTTCCAGCAGATGGCGCGCGAGCGGCACCCAGTGCCCGCGTGGATCGTGGTGGGCGCCGGCACCGGCGGCACCAGCGCCACCATCGGACGCTATGTGCGCTTTCGCTGCCACGACACGCAGGTGTGCGTGGCCGACCCCGAGGGCTCGGTGTTCTCGGCCTACCACCGCAGCGGCGACACCACGCTGACCGCGCCCGGTTCGCGCATCGAAGGCATCGGCCGTCCGCGCGTGGAGCCCAGCTTCGTGCGCACGCTGGTCGACCGCATGCTCGAAGTGCCCAACCTCGACTCGGTGGCCGCCATGCATGCGCTGTCGGCATTGCTGGGCCGCAAGGTCGGCCCGTCGACCGGCACCAACTTCGTCGGCATGCTGGCCGTGGCGCACGAGATGCGCACGGCCGGCCAGCAGGGTTCGATTCTTTCGCTGCTGTGCGATGCGGGCGAACGCTACCTGCCGAGCTACCACGACGCCGACTGGGTGCGCAACGCGTTCGGCGACATCGCGCCGGCGCAGCAACGCATCGACGCGCTGGTGGCAGGTTGACGATGTCCACGCGCGCACCCGGTGGCCTCATCGCGCGGCGGCAGCTGTTGCTGCTGGCCGCGCTGGCCGCCTCGGGCGCGCCGCATGCCGGCTGGGCCCTGCCCGCGAAGGCGCTGCAGTTTCCGCGCGACTTCGGCAGCCACCCCGAGCTGCGCACCGAGTGGTGGTACATCACCGGCCACGGCCAGACCGCCGCGGGCCGCGCGTTCGGTTTCCAGGTGACCTTCTTCCGCTCGCGCGTCGACTCCACGCAGGCCATGCGCTCGGCTTTCGCCGCCAAGCAGCTGGTGTTCGCGCACGCGGCCGTCACCGACCTCGAAGGCCGCGTGCTGCGGCACGACCAGCGCATCGCACGCGCAGGCTTCGACGTGGCCTCGGCCAGCGAAACCGACACCGACGTGCGTTTGCGCGACTGGACGCTGGTGCGCGATGCCGGCAGCGGCGCCTACACCGCGCGCATCCCCGCCGGCGAGTTCACGCTCGACCTGCGCTTTGCGCCGTCGCAGCCGGTGCTGCTGCAGGGCCGCGAGGGCTTGTCGCGCAAGGGCCCCGACCCCGAGCAGGCGAGCTACTACTACAGCGAACCGCAACTGCAGGCGCAAGGCCGCCTCACCTTGCAAGGCCAGGCTCCGTTCGAGATCACCGGCACCGCGTGGCTCGATCATGAATGGAGCGAGGCGCTGATGCACCCCGAGGCCGTGGGCTGGGACTGGATCGGCATGAACCTCGACGACGGCAGCGCGCTCACGGCCTTCCACCTGCGCCGCCGCGACGGCAGCGCGTTGTGGTCCGGCGGCTCGTTCCGCCCGCGCGGTGGCGCGGCGCGCATCTTCGGCCCCGGCGAAGTGCGCTTCGACGCCCTGCGCAGCTGGACCAGCCCGCGCACCCGCGCGAGCTACCCCACGCACTGGCGCATCGACACGCCCGCCGGCCGCTTCGAGGTGCAGGCGCTGCTCGACGACCAGGAGCTCGACAGCCGCGGCTCGACGGGCGGCGTGTACTGGGAAGGCTTGAGCGAGCTGCGCGATGCGCAGCAAGGCAAGCGCGTGGGGCGCGGGTACCTCGAGATGACGGGGTATGCGGCGCCGCTGCGGTTGTGAGCCGAAGTGCAGCGCGAGGGGCTACTTCACGCCCTGGCTCAGCGCCTGCGCTGTGTTGCGCGACAGCGCGCGGACGTAGTCGTCGATCGCCGAAGCGACTGGCGCGAGCTCGGTGCTGCTCAGCCGCTTGAGGTCGCGTGGTTCCTGGAAATCCTTGAGTTGCCGCACCCGTTGCCGCTGCTGGGCGAGCATCGGCTCGTAGGCCGCGAGGTTCAGCGGCGGGTCCATGACGAAGACCTTGGCTTCGATCGCGGGCACCGCGAAGTACCGCGTCGACGCCAGCATGCCGCGCGTGAAGAGGCCCGAGTTCTGCATGAAGCTCTCGTCGCAGGGACCCCCGGTGCACTCCATGCGCGCCTGCGTTCGCGTCGCCTCGATGAGGACCACCGCGGAGATCTGATCGTCCTTCAGCTTGCGTGCAGCCCACGCCTGCGCAGGATTCGCGATCCAGCGACCATCCTTGAAGATGGCCAGCGCGTTGACGGAGGTCGTGGCAAAGCTCGTGAGCCGCACCACCTGGAAGCCGGCCTTCTCGAGCTCCGACGTGAAGGCCTCGTAGACCTTGGCCGTGGGGGTCCAGGGGAACGGGTACGTGGTCGAGAAGTTGTTGAAGACGGTCGTGCCCACGTGCATGTGTTCCGCAGATGCGGGCATCCGGACGAGCAGGCCGACCTTGGCGCCCTTCGCGAGCTTGCCGCCGTTCGGCGGCAGCGTCGGCGGGGTCATGCACCCCGTCAGCGCGAGCGCCATGAAAAGTGCGAGCAGCCATCTGCGCATGGGGGTCTCCTTCTTCTTGTCGGTGTGGGCCTGTGCGGCCGGGTGCGGACGATTGTGCCGAGCGCTGCATGCGGCGTAGCCACCGGAACCGGTGGTTTTGGATAGAGTCGGCCTCACGTCATGCCAAGCAGCCCACCGTCCATGAATGCCACACGTCATCAGAAGCTTCGCTCGGCGCTCATCGCGATCGCCGTGTTCGCGGGGATCGCCATCGCAGGCGCGCTGTTCGGCTTCAGCCGGAGTGGCAATTCGACGGGCCTCGCAGGCCGCGAGATCTGCCGCACCACGTGCATCGCGCGCGGTTGGAAAGACGGAACGATGGAGCCACCCTCGCACGCGACGACCGGGTCCACGCAAGGCCCGAAGGCCTGCCAGTGCCGATGACGACCGCGCATCACGCGGAAACCGTCACCCCATTGCGCTCCAGCACGGCCAGCAGCTTCGGAATGTCCGGCTCCGGTCCCACCGGAATCTCGCGATCGATCGCCGCGAACATCTGCGCAGCCATCGCGTCCTTGCCGGTGATCTCGAGCATCTGCCCGCCGCCCTTGCCGTAGTGGAAGCCATGCACCGTGCCGCGCGGCACGTGCACCAGCGTGCCGGGCTGGCACCGATGGGCCTGGCCGTCGCAGAGAAATTCGACCTCGCCGCCGAGCACATAGAACGACTCGTCCCAGTCGTGGCTGTGCGGGGGTGGTCCCGTGCCTTCGTCACCGCGTTGGAGGGTGACGCCGTAGCTCTGCGTCGCGGCGTTCGACGCCAGCACTGTCACCTGCGTGCCGAGCACGTTCAAGGGCGTTTCGTGCCGCTCGGGTGGCAGGACAAAGTACGGAAGAAGGGCCATGGCCGGCTCCTCGAAGTGGGAGCCAAATTCTGCGCCCCGGTCGCAGGGGGCACAAGCGGCGCAGGGTAACCTCCCCGCTTTGACGCGCTGCCCTGGCGGCGCAGACGATGCGCAAACACCGTCTGCCGCCGTCACGGCGTCTGCATCACTGCTTCGTGCGACGCCGATCGATGAACGCGATGATCTCGCCCATGATGCCCTTGCGGAAGGCCAGCACGCAGATCACGAAGATCAGGCCCGTGACCATGGTCACCGACTCGCCCAGCGTGTTGAACCAGTCGATGGTCGTGATGCGCGCCAGGAAGCTGCCGAGTTCGCCGATCTTGTTCTCCAGCAGCACCACCACCGCCGAGCCCACGATGGGACCCGACAGCGTGCCCAGGCCGCCGACCAAGGTCATCAGGATGACCTGGCCCGAAGCGGTCCAGTGCACGTCGGACAGCGTGGCAAAGCCCAGCACCAGCGTCTTGAGCGAACCGGCCAGGCCCGAGAGCGCGGCCGAGATCACGAAGGCCAGCAGCTTGAAGCGGCCCACGTCGTAGCCCAGCGAGAGCGCGCGCGGCTCGTTTTCCTTGATGCCCTTGAGCACCTGCCCGAACGGCGAGTGGATGGTGCGCACGATCAGCAGGAAGGCCAGCACGACGACGACCAGTGCCACGTAGTACATGGTGAGGTCGTTCGACAGGTCGATGACGCCGAAGAGCTTGCCGCGCGGCACGCCCTGCAGGCCGTCTTCGCCGCCCGTGAACTTGGCCTGCAGCGCGACGAAGAACATCATCTGCGCGAGCGCCAGCGTGATCATCGCGAAGTAGATGCCCTGGCGCCGGATGGCCAGCACGCCGAACAGCCAGCCCAGCAAGGCGCCGGTGAGCGTGCCCGCAATGAGGCCCAGCTCGGGCGTGAGGCCCCAGACCTTGATGGCGTGGCCCGCCACATACGCGGAGCCACCCAGAAAGGCCGCGTGGCCGAAGGACAGCAGGCCCGTGTAGCCCAGCAGCAGGTTGAAGGCCGCGGCGAACAGCGCGAAGCACATGAGCTTCATCACGAACACCGGGTAGGCACCGAAGAACGGCGCCAGCACCAGCGCAACCAACAGCAAGGCGTAGACGACAGTAGAGATTTTTTTCATGTTCATGCCGTTCGCCTTACTTCTCTTTGCCGAACAGGCCGGCGGGGCGAATCAACAGCACGATGACCATGATCACGAACACAACCGTCGAGGAAGCCTCGGGATAGAAAACCTTGGTGAGCCCTTCGATCACGCCCAGGCCCAGGCCCGTGAGGATGGCGCCCATGATGGAGCCCATGCCGCCGATCACGACCACCGCGAACACCACGATGATGAGGTTCTGCCCCATCAGCGGCGACACCTGCATCACCGGCGCGGCCAGCACGCCGGCGAAGGCGGCGAGCGCACAGCCGAAGGCGTAGGTCAGCGTGATCATCAGCGGCACGTTGACGCCGAAGGCTTCCACGAGCCGCGGGTTCTCGGTGCCGGCGCGCAGGTAGGCGCCCAGGCGGGTCTTCTCGATCACGTACCAGGTCGCGAAGCAGATCACCAGCGAGGCCACGACCACCCAGGCGCGGTAGTTGGGCAGCACCATGAAGCCAAGGTCGGTGGCACTCGACAGCGCATCGGGCGCGTCGTAGGGCAGCCCCGACACGCCGTAGACCGAGCGGAACACGCCTTCGATCAGCAGCGTGAGGCCCAGCGTGAGCAGCAGGCCGTAGAGGTGATCGAGCTTGTAGATCCAGCGCAGCAGCAACCGTTCGATGACCACGCCGAACAGGCCGATGAGGATCGGCGCGGCGATCAGCATCACCCAGTAGTTGACGCCCAGGTACTCCATGGCCATCCAGGTGAGGACGGCCCCGAGCATGAACAGCGCGCCGTGCGCGAAGTTGATGACGTTGAGCAAACCGAAGATCACCGCCAGCCCGAGGCTCAGGATGGCGTAGAACGAGCCGTTGACCAGCCCCAGAAGGAGCTGGCTCAACAAGGCGGGAAGGGAAATGTTCATAAGCGTTTCAACGAACCCGGGCGCCGCAGGGGCGCCCGCGGGGGGTCACTTCCAGAGGGCGCAGCGGCTTTCGGCCTTGGTCGTGAACACGTCCTCGCCCTTGAGCTTCTGCACCACCTTGTAGTAGTCCCACGGCTGCTTGGACTCGGCCGGCGACTTCACCTGCATCAGGTACATGTCGTGCACGAAGCGGCCA
>NZ_CALRZC010000188.1:0-16801 GCF_943372545.1 Variovorax sp. YR752
CCCCGTCGCCTGCGCCCGGGTGTCGCCGCAGGCCCGAAGCGCTGTAGGACAAGCAAGCGACGGCAGGCGGCTCAGGCGCTGACGATCCAGCCTTCGAGCGGGTCCATGGCCTGCGGCAATCCGTAGCCCGGCCTCGGGCTGTCGGCGCGCTGGCGGGCCCACGCGGCCTGCAGCAGGCACAGCACCGCATCGAGCTCGTCGCCCTTGGCATCAGCGCGCAACCCGTCGCGCTGCGCGGCTGCGAGCTCGAGGCGCAGGCCCAGTCGCGTGCGCCCGGCCTCGAGTCCGGCCAGCAGGTCGGCGCGCGCGATCTCACGCTCGGGCGACTGGCGCGCGAGGTCGTCGCTCTTGTAGCTGCGCCGGCCGATGAGTTCGCGCGCCAGCAGGCCCGGGTAGGCCTCCAGCGCGATGCGGTCCGTGTGCATGCCCTTGTGCAGGCCCGGCAATGTCGCGCCCGCCGCGAGCAGGCGCGGCACGCCGGCGTGCAGCATGTAGGCGACGGGCGGGTTCACCCACTTCATCGATGGGCTCGACCCCGCCGGCGCATCGGTCGCGCGGTGCGCGAACTTGCCGCCGACCGGGCGCGCCGCGCAGAAGACGGCGAAGGTGTCGCGGATTTCGGCGCGGCTCAGGGCGGCGTAGTGGGCGATCAGCGCATCCCATGCGGTGGGCCATTGCAGGTGCTCGACCAGCTCACGCGGCAGGCCGAAGGGAAAGTCGAAGCCGCCGACCCAGGCGGGCGTGCTGTGGTCGAGCCACTGGCCCCACGCGTCGAGCGTGGCGAAGCGATGCAGACCGGTCAGCGCGACAACATCGGCGCCGGCCATCTTGCCGACGGCCACGACGATGGGTTTGCGGGCCGTCGGTGCGCTCGAGAAATCGCAACCGAAGAGCATCGCCCGCCCTCGGTCAACCCAGTGCGAGCGCGATCACGCCCGCCGCGATGAACAGCGCGCCCAGCAGGCGCAGCATGCGATCGCCTTCGCGCAGCAGGTGCCCGCCGATCAGCGCGGCAAACAGCATCGACACCTCGCGCGCCGGTGCGACGTGCGAGATGGGCGCCTGCTGCACCGCGTACAGCACGAGCACGTACGAGACGGGGCTGATCGCCGCCACCAGCAGCGCGTACTTCCACTGCTCGCGCCACATGCGCGCGGTGGTCGCCCGGTCTTGCAGCGCCGCAGGCAACAGCAGCACGAGGCGCACGAAGTTACTCATGTAGTCGAGCAGGATCGGCGACATCGCAAGGAACTTGACCGCATAGCTGTCGGTGATCGTGTAGGCCGCGATGAAGGCGCCGGTCAGCACGCCGTAGCGCAGGCCCTTCTGCACGCGCTCGCGCTGCACCGGGTCGTGCTTCTTGTGAAAGAGGCGCGGGCCGCCGGCCACCAGGAACACGCCGAGCACCACGCCGAAGATGCCCGCCACGCCGACGAGGCTGATCTTCTCGCCGAGGAACAGGATCGCAACCAGCGACGACAGCAGCGGCCCCGAGCCGCGTGCCAGCGGATAGACCACGGTGAGGTCCGACTTGCGGTAGCCGCGCAGCAGCACGACGTAATAGAAGACGTGCAGCACGCCGCTCAGCACGATGAACGTCCACTCCTTCGTGCCCCAGGTCGGCACGACGCTCCAGCCAAGCGTGATGCCCACGGGCGCCCACACCACGGCCATGAAGACGCCGCTCTGGAACGCGAAGCGCGAGTCGCCGTTCGCCTTCTTGGCGGCGATGTTCCAGCTGGCATGAATGACCCCGGCCAGCAGGATCAGTGCAAAAGCGGAGAGTGGCACCCCGGTGGAACCGGGATCAGTGGCGGCCGACGATGGCCGCGGTGGCCATCAGTTCTTCGAGCAGCGCGAGCGAGACCTTGCCCGAGACCTTGTACGGGTCGAGTTCGGGCTTCTCGGAGTACTTGAGCAGCGTCGAGGCGTTGAGCTTCGAGAGGTTGACCTGTCCCATCGTCCAGCCGCCGAAACGGCGTTCGGAGATTTCTTCGTAATGCAGCAGCACCACGTCCTTGTGGCGCGCATCGCGCTGGATGTGGCCGTAGAGATCGCTGATGGCGTCACGCCCGCCCTCGATGGCCTGCAGGAAGGTGCCGGCGCCGTAGCAGAGGATGCCGGTGATGCCGCAGGCCGGGTTGTGCGTGCGCGATTTCGCGAGGATCGCCTCGATGGCCTCGGGGCTGGTATCGACGGCGCGGCTGGCGTAAAGAAGACGGACCAGCATGGCTCAGCTCTTTCGTGGCAGGAGGGAAAGGAATTCGCGACGCAGGCTCGGGTCCTTGAGGAACACGCCGCGCATGACGGAGTTGATCATCTTGCTGTCCATTTCCTTCACGCCGCGCCAGGCCATGCAGAAGTGCTCGGCTTCCATGACGAGCGCGAGGCCGTCGGGCTGCGTCTTTTCCTGGATCAGGTCGGCCAGCTGCACCACGGCTTCTTCCTGGATCTGCGGACGGCCCATGACCCATTCGGCCAGGCGCGCGTACTTCGACAGGCCGATCACGTTGGTGTGCTCGTTGGGCATCACGCCGATCCAGAGCTTGCCGATGATCGGGCAGAAGTGGTGCGAGCAGGCGCTGCGCACGGTGATCGGGCCGACGATCATCAGCTCGTTCAGGTGCTCAGCGTTGGGAAACTCGGTGAGCGGCGGCGGCGGCACGTAGCGGCCACGGAACACCTCGTTGAGGTACATCTTGGCCACGCGGCGCGCGGTGTTGTCGGTGTTGTGGTCGTTCTCGACGTCGATGACGAGGCTCTCGAGCACGCCCTTCATCTTGACCTCGACCTCGTCGAGCAGCGACTCCAGTTCACCGGGTTGGATGAACTCGGCGATGTTGTCGTTGGCGTGGAAACGCTTGCGCGCTGCATTCAGTCGCTCGCGGATCTTGACGGAGACGGGGGTGCCCTCGTCATCGTCTTTTCGATCGGGAAGCGGTTCGACGTCGGTTTTCCTCAGCATCTGCGGATGGTATCAGTGAACCCTTTTTCAGCACCGCCAGAGGGGGAACACCGCGGAACCGGCTTTGCCGGGCCGCAGGTGTTGCCCCCGGTAGGGGTTGGAGAAGCGACACGCAGTGCGCGAAGCCTGGGGGCGAGCTCAGGCCAACGCGAAGTCGGCTACCAGCGGAAGATGGTCGGACATGCGGGCCCAAATGGGGCCGCGTGGAACGGAGCAAGACAGCGGCTCGAGCTGGCGCCCGTAGACGAAATCGAGCTGCGCCACCGGCAGCCGCGACGGATACGTGAGCGTGCGCGGGCCCCGCAAATCGCTGGCGTCGCGCAGGCCCATGGCGTTCATGGCGTAGCGCATGCGTGCGCCCCAGTCATTGAAGTCGCCGGCCACTACCACGGCCTCGTCGGCCGGCACCTCGCGCTCGATGAACTCGCGCAGCCGCGCCACCTGCCGCACGCGGCTGCCTTTGATGAGCCCCAGGTGCACCACGATGGCGTGGATCGGGCGGCCTTCCACCTCGATCACCGCGTGCAGCAGGCCGCGCTGTTCAAAGCGGTGGTCGGAGATGTCCTGGTGGCTGGTGCGGATCACCGGCCAGCGCGTGAGCAGCGCATTGCCGTGCTCGCCGTGGCGCGTGACGGCATTGGTCTCGTAGACGGCCGTGTAGCCCTCGGGCGCGAGAAAGTCGGCCTGCGGCAGTTCGGGCCAGCGCGGAAAGCGCGCGGCGGCCTGGCGGTTCATCTTGCGCACTTCCTGCAGGCAGACGATGTCGGCATCGAGCTGCTCGATGGCGTGGCCCAGGTTGTGAATCTCGAGCCGACGTGCCGGCCCGATGCCCTGCACACCCTTGTGGATGTTGTAGGTCGCGACCCGGAGGTTGTGCGCTGCGGAGGCTGCCGGTGGGTTCATTGCGCAAATTCTGGCAGCAACAGAATGGCTTCGGCGTTCGACGGGGAAAAGCAGGCGTCTGCTGCCTCTCGGTACGGCAGCCATTGCCAGTCGGTGTGCTCGCGCGCGGCGAGCACGGGCGTCAGGCGCTCGGGCACGCACAGGCCGAACAGGTGCTCGGTGTTGTGGGTGATGCCGGGCTCGTAGCGGGCGCGCCAGCCGGGGTAGATCTCGTAGATGTTGCGCAGCTGCCAGTCGACCAGCTGCGTGGCCAGCGGCGTGCCCTCGCCGCACTGGATGCCGGTTTCCTCAGCCACTTCGCGCGCCGCAGTGAGCATGAGCGGCTCGTCGAGCGAGTCCTTGCTGCCGGTGACCGATTGCCAGAACTCATGGGCATCGGCGCGCCGGATCAGCAGCACGTCGAGTGCGGGCGTGTGGATCACGACCAGCACCGACTCCGGGATCTTGAAAGGCTTCACAGCAGTGTTCAGACGCCGCTGATGACCGCATCAAGTGCAGCCACCAGGTCATTCGAAGCGATGCGCACGTTGCCTTTCGCGGTGCCCAGGTCTTTCACGCGGAAAGGCGAGGTCATCTGAGGCAGCGCAAAGAAAGTCTCGCCGTCCCATTGGACGGGCGGGCACAGCCGGTGCGGCGCTTTGGGCGGCAGGTATTTCTGGGTGGTCAGCGGCATGACCAACCGCGTCGGCAACACGCCGAGCAGGTCGCTTTGCATGTCGACGCACCACGGGAATGCGGTGCGCTGGGCCTTGTCGGGATTGGCGTAGATGTCGAATTGCGCCACGGGTGCTTACCAGGGGCGAAAGTTTTCGCCGAAGACACCGTGCGTCTCGACCAGCTCGTTCTGCGCAGCAATCCAGTCCTTGTATTCCTCGTTGAACTCGCGCTTGCGCTGCGCCATCGACTTCTGCTTTTCAAGCGCTTCAAGTTCGGCGAAGCGCGCCGCGGAAACAAGAACGACCGCCACGCGGTCGTTCTTCATTACATGCACCGGTTCGCGCTCGGCCTGGCCGAGGTAGTAGCCGAATCGGTTCTTGGCTTCGGTGGCGGTGATCTGCATGGCTGGCTCCGGGGAGTGATTAGCCATTTTAGCCAATCACCCTGCCCGTGCCAACCTGCTGGCCTCAGACCGCGGCTTGCGGCGTATTGCGCAGCTTGATGTGCAGTTCGCGCAGCTGCTTCTCGTCGACCGGGCTCGGCGCCTGCGTCAGCAGGTCTTGGGCGCGCTGGGTCTTGGGGAAGGCGATCACGTCGCGGATCGACTCGGCGCCGGTCATGAGCATGACGAGGCGGTCCAGGCCGATGGCGATGCCGCCGTGCGGCGGGGCGCCGTACTGCAGCGCGTCCAGCAGGAAGCCGAACTTGAGCTGTGCGTCTTCGGCACTGATCTTCAGCGCGCGGAACACCTTGCTCTGCACTTCCTCGCGGTGGATACGCACCGAGCCGCCGCCCATCTCGATGCCGTTGAGCACCATGTCGTAGGCCTTGGCGATGCACTTCTCGGGCGCGGTGTCCATGAGGTCTTCATGGCCGTCCTTCGGTGCGGTGAACGGGTGGTGCACGGCGCTCCAGCGCTGGCCTTCCTCGTCGAACTCGAACATCGGGAAGTCGACCACCCACAGCGGTGCCCAGCGGTCGTCGAACAGGCCGGCCTTCTTGCCAAAGGGGCTGTGGCCGATCTTCACGCGCAGCGCGCCGATGGCGTCGTTGACGACCTTTTCCTTGTCGGCACCGAAGAACAGGATGTCGCCGTTGCACGCGCCGGTGCGGGCGATGATCTCGGCCAGCGTGGCGTCGTCGAGGTTCTTGACGATCGGGCTTTGCAGGCCTTCGCGGCCGGCCGCTGCATCGTTGACCTTGATGTAGGCCAGGCCCTTGGCGCCGTAGATCTTCACGAATTCCTGGTACGCGTCGATTTCACCGCGCGACATGCCGCCCTCGGCACCGCCGCCGGGCACGCGCAGTGCAACCACGCGGCCGCCGGTCATGGTGGCGGCGTTCGAGAACACCTTGAACTCGACGCGCTTCATCAGCTCGGTGAGTTCGGTGAATTCGAGCTTCACGCGCAGGTCGGGCTTGTCCGAGCCGTACTTGAACATCGCATCGGCGTAGCTCATGGTCGGGAACACCGGCAGGTCGATGCCCGCGGCATTGCGGAACATGGTGCGGACCATGCCTTCGAACATCTCGCGGATTTCTTCTTCGGCGAGGAACGAGGTCTCGATGTCGATCTGCGTGAATTCAGGCTGGCGGTCGGCGCGCAGGTCTTCGTCGCGGAAGCACTTCACGATCTGGTAGTAGCGGTCGTAACCGGCCACCATCAGCAGCTGCTTGAACAGCTGCGGCGACTGCGGCAGCGCGAAGAAACTGCCGTCGTGCACGCGGCTGGGCACGAGGTAATCGCGCGCGCCTTCGGGCGTGGACTTGCCGAGCATCGGCGTCTCGATGTCGATGAAGCCGTTGGCGTCGAGGAACTTGCGCGTTTCCATCGTCACCTTGTAGCGCAGCATCATGTTGCGCTGCATGGCCGGGCGGCGCAGGTCGAGCACGCGGTGCGTGAGGCGGGTGGTTTCCGACAGGTTGTCGTCGTCCAGCAGGAACGGGGGCGTGACCGAGGGGTTGAGCACCTTCAGTTCGTGGCACAGCACTTCGATCTTGCCGCTCTTGAGGCTGTCGTTAGTGGTGCCTTCGGGGCGCGAACGCACGAGGCCGGTGATCTGCACGCAGAACTCGTTGCGCAGGTTCTCGGCCACGGCGAAGGTCGAGGCGCGGTCGGGGTCGCACACCACCTGCACGTAGCCTTCGCGGTCGCGCACGTCGATGAAGATCACGCCGCCGTGGTCACGGCGACGGTTGACCCACCCGCACAGGGTGACGGTCTGGCCCAACAGGGCTTCGGTCACAAGACCGCAATAGTGAGTACGCATGGCCATAGGGATGACTTCCGGCGCCGTCGTGGCGCGTTCGATTTATGAGTGGGATGGCTTGATCGCCACCGAGGAGGGGCCGCCTGGAACGACCACGCCCATCGAGACGATGTACTTGAGCGCTTCGTCCACGCTCATCTTCAGTTCGACGCAGTCACTGCGCTTGAGCATGACGAAGTAGCCGCCCGTGGGGTTGGGCGTGGTCGGCACGTAGACGCTGAGGAATTCCTCGGTGCCCAGGTACTCGGCCACCTCGTTGCCCGGCGCGCCGGTCACGAAGGCAATGGTCCACACGCTCTCGCGCGGCCACTGGATCAGCACTGCCGTGCGGAATGCGTTGCCGTTCTCGGAGAACAGCGTGTCCGACACCTGCTTGACGCTCGAGTAGATCGAGCGCACGACCGGAATGCGCCGCACCACGGCGTCGCCCCAGCCGAGCAGGCGCTTGCCGACGAAGTTGCTCGCAATGGCGCCGACCACCAGCAGGATGGCCAGCGTGAGCAGCACGCCAAGCCCGCGGATGTTGTTGTCGTACAGCCAGCGTTGCCATGCGCCCGGCAGCACCCACAGCGTCTGGTCGAGCGTGTCGATGATCCACTTCAGCACCGCCAGGGTGATGAACAGCGGAACGATCACCAGCAAGCCGGAGAACAACCATTTGCGCAGGGCGGACATGGGAGGGAGGTTCCGTCAGTCGCCGCTCTTGGCGGCAGCCGGTGCCGCAGCGGGGGCCGGCGCGGGCGCCGGTGCCGGGCTGGAGGCGGAGGACGAAGAAGAAGCGTCGGCCGACTTGGCGCTGTCGCTGGAAGCGGCGGGCGCGGTGGGGGCCTCGGACTTCTTGCCGCCGCCCTCGCGGAAGTCGGTCACGTACCAGCCCGAGCCCTTGAGCTGGAAGCCGGCGGCGGTGACCTGCTTTTCAAATGCGCTCGCACCGCATTCCGGGCACACCGAGAGTGGCGTGTCCGACATCTTCTGCAGAACGTCCTTGGCAAAGCCGCAGGAACTGCACTTGTAGGCGTAAATGGGCATGGGGAATCGGGGTGGAAATGAGCGACGCAGCTGCCGCTCGCAAAGCCCTCGATTATAGGGGCGCCCCCGCCCACAGGGCCGCACGGGGTGCGGCCCTGCCCTTCGTCAGGCCGGCTCGGTCGCCACGAGGCGGTGCGGCGTGTGAGTGTCCACTATCCATTGCGGCAGCAGCGAACCGACGACCATGCCCACGAACGCGGACAGCACGCCGGCCAGCTGGGCCGGGAATGCGGTGCCCCAAGGCATCGCCATGAACAGCAGCCAGACACCGATGCCCCCGGCGATCGAGGTGATGGCGCCCTGGGTGGTGGCGCGGCGCCAGTACAGGCCGCACACCAGCGGCACGAAGGCCCCGACCAACGGCACCTGGTAGGCGCCCGACACCAGTTCGTAGATCGGCGTGCCCTGCATGCGGATGGCGTAGGCCAGCACAGCGGCGCTGAACAGCAGCACCGTGATGCGCATCGTCATCAGGTTCTCGCGGTCGGTGCCGGCGGGGCGGAACTGGCGCCAGATGTTCTCGGTGAAGGTGACGCTGGGCGCCAGCAAGGTGGCCGAGGCGGTCGACTTGATGGCCGACAGCAGCGCGCCGAAGAACAGCACCTGCATCACGAACGGCATCTTCTGCAGCACCAGCGTGGGCAGCACCTTCTGCGGATCTTCCTTCAGCAGCACGGCCACCTCCTCCGGCATGATGAGCAGCGCGCTGGCCACGAGGAACATCGGCACGAAGGCGAACAGGATGTACGCCACGCCGCCGATCACCGGGCCGCGCGTCGCGGCCTTGACGCTGTTGGCCGACATCACGCGCTGGAACACGTCCTGCTGCGGAATGGAGCCCAGCATCATCGTGATGGCCGCGGCAAAGAAGAACACCATGTCGTGCCAGTTGGGCTCGGGCCAGAACTTGAAGAGGTCCTTGCTGACCGCGAAGGCGATCACCTTGTCGGCGCCTCCGGCCATGTCGCCCGCGAACATCGCGATGACCGCCAGGCCGATGACCAGGATGATCATCTGGATGAAGTCGGTCACGGCCACCGACCACATGCCGCCGAACAGCGTGTAGGCCAGGATCGAGACCACACCGATCACCATGCCCACCGGGATGCTGATGGCGCCGGCCGAGAGCACGTTGAACACCAGCCCCAGCGCCGTGACCTGCGCCGACACCCAGCCCAGGTAGCTCAGCATGATGATCAGCGAGCAGGCCACTTCCACGCTGCGACCGTAGCGCTCGCGGTAGTAGTCGCTGATCGTCAAGAGCGTCATGCGGTACAGCTTGCCCGCGAAGAACAGGCCCACCAGGATCAGGCAGGTGCCCGCGCCGAACGGGTCTTCGACCACGCCGCTCAGGCCGCCCTCGATGAACTTGGCCGGGATGCCGAGCACCGTCTCGGACCCGAACCAGGTCGCGAAGGTGGTCGTGACGATCATGAACAGCGGCAGGTGCCGCCCCGCGATCGCGAAGTCGGTGGTGTTCTTCACCCGTTTGGCCGCATACAGGCCGATGGCGATGGTGACCAGCAGATAGACGATGACCAGCGTCAACAACACGGTGAAACTCCTCCAGCCTCTAGAACAAACGCACGCGCACCAGCAGTTGCATGGCGAGCAAACCCAGGACGAATCCGATGCCGCCATAAAGAATGGCCTGCAGCAGCCGGTTGGTGCGCTTCTGCGCGGCCAGCAGCTCCAGCAACTCGCGGCGGTGATCGGGCGGCCGATTTTCCAGGAAATCGTGCAGCAAGCGCGGCAACTGCGGCAGCAATTTCGCGTAGCGCGGCGCCTCGGCCCGCAGCTGCTGGAACAGCTTCTTCGGTCCGATCTGGTCGAGCATCCACTTCTCGAGGAACGGCTTGGCCGTGGCCCAGAGGTCGAGCTCGGGGTCGATGCTGCGACCCAGGCCTTCGATGTTCAGCAAGGTCTTCTGCAGCAGCACCAGCTGCGGCTGGATCTCGACGTGGAAGCGGCGCGAGGTCTGGAACAGGCGCATCAGCACCATGCCCAGCGAGATCTCCTTCAGCGGCCGGTCGAAGTACGGCTCGCAGACGGTGCGGATCGCGGCCTCGAGCTCGTCGATGCGCGTGCCCTGCGGCACCCAGCCGCTTTCGAGGTGCAGCTCGGCCACGCGCTTGTAGTCGCGCCGGAAGAAGGCCGCGAAGTTCTGCGCGAGGTACTCCTTGTCGGACTCGGTGAGCGTGCCGATGATGCCGAAGTCGAGCGAGATGTAGCGCCCGAAAGTCTCGGGCGCCAGGCTCACCTGGATGTTGCCCGGGTGCATGTCGGCGTGAAAGAAACCGTCGCGGAACACCTGCGTGAAGAAGATCGTCACGCCGTCGCGCGCGAGCTTGGGAATGTCGACGCCAGCCGCCCGCAGCTTGTCGAGCTGGGCAATGGGCACGCCGTTCATGCGCTCCATCACCATCACCTCGGGGTGGCAGAAGTCCCAGAACATCTCGGGGATCAGCACCAGGTCGAGCGAGGCCATGTTGCGGCGCAGCTGGGCCGCATTGGCCGCCTCGCGCACGAGGTCGAGCTCGTCGTGCAGGTACTTGTCGAACTCGCCGACCACCTCGCGCGGCTTCAGGCGCTTGCCGTCGGCCGAGAGGCCTTCGATCCAGCCGGCCATCATGGCCATGAGCGCGAGGTCCTTCTCGATCACGCCGCGCATGTTGGGGCGCAGCACCTTCACCGCCACGTCGCGGATCTCGCCCTGGTTGGTGCGGATGGTCGCGAAGTGCACCTGCGCGATCGAGGCGCTGGCAATGGGCGTTTCGTCGAACTGCACGAACACGTCGCTCACCGGGCGGCGGAAGGCACGCTCGATGGTCGCAATGGCCACTGCCGAAGGGAACGGCGGCACGCGGTCCTGCAAGAAGGCGAGTTCGTCGGCGATGTCGGGCGGCAGCAGGTCGCGGCGCGTGGACAGCACCTGGCCGAACTTCACGAAGATCGGGCCCAGCCGCTCCAGCGCCTCGCGCAGGCGCTGGCCGCGCGGTGCGTCGAGGTTGCGCCCGACAGAAACGATGCGTGCCACCACGCGCAGCCAGGGCTTCTGGAAGCTCGTGAGCACGAGCTCGTCCAGGCCATAGCGCAGTGCGACCCAGACGATGAACAGGCCGCGATAGAAGCGACTCATTCGGCGTGGCCCGCCGCACCACCGGCACGGGCCGAGCGGTCGCCGACGAACTGGCGCAGCGCGCCCACCACGCGGCGCACGCCGTTGCCCAGCGTGTGCGCGGGCACATCGCCGATCACGCGGGCCAGGTCGTCCTCGACGTCCCAGCGCACGTGGTCGACCAGCCAGTTGACCTCGGCCGCGAGCTGCACGTCGCCGACGATCTGCACGGAAGGCTTGTCGCCGCGCAGCGTGGCGCGGGCGATGTCGAAGGGGGAGTCATCGATCACGGTGAGCGTGAGTTCGGGCGTGGACCCGGCGGGTGCCAGGTCGAGCAGACCGGCCGGCGTGGCCACCAGTTCCATCGTCACGAAGCGCCATTGGAAGCGCACCACCCTGCCCTGCTGGCGCAGCAGCCGCTGCTGTGCTTCGGGCTCCTGCTGCAGCACGTGGTTCATGAACAGGACCACGCGGTGCTGGATCTCGTGGACCGCCCAGTCCGGCGGTTGCAGGCGTTCGCCGATGCGGTTGAACAGGTCGCCGAGCAAAGAAAAAGGGGACGATGGTGTAGCCATGGTCCCCATTATCCCGTCAGTGCTGCGCCCCGTAACCCGTGAACTGCATCGTCTCCTTTCATAAACACCGCGGAACCGGCTTTGCCGGGCCGCAGGTGTTGCCCCCGGTAGGGGGTTGGAGAAGCGACACGCAGTGCGCGAAGCCTGGGGGCGAGCCTTTTACTTCACTGCAGCGCTTGCACGCCTGCCACCAACCAGCCAGCGCTGCCGGTCTTGGTCATGTTCCAGACTTCGCGGAACGGCGCCGGGCCTGCCGAGGCGTCTTCGCGGATCATGCCGGAGAACTCCACGCTCGCCATGTAGGCGTCGGGCAGCTCTTCGATGCCGAGCAGCTTGGCGTCGAGCATCACGACTTCGGTCTTGTTCGACGAACCACCGGTGTGGCTGGCACGATCAGCCAGTTGCGTGCGGATCTCTTCGACCATGCTGTCGGTCATCATGGAACGCAGCATCGACACGTCGGCGCGGTCCCAGGCGTCTTGCAGGGTCACGAAGTTGCGCTTGGCGGCGGTCAGGAAACCGTCGGCATCGAAGCCCGCGGGGACGCCCCAGGACTGCGAACCGGCGAGCGCCGAACCGATCATGCTGCCGCCGGCTGCGGCACCCGCGGCCGACAGGCTGCTGCCGTGACGCTCCGACTCGGCAGGCGTGGCATCGAACGCCGTGGCGTTGCGCTCCCACGGCCGTGCCGAGGCGTCGTTGCCGACGTTGGCCGGGCTGTACTGTGCCGGTGCGCGTGCATCGGCGGGGTTGCCGGCGCCCTGGAACGCGAAAGCGCCCTGGCGGTTGGCGTTGCCCGACGACGCGGCCGAGCGCGCCTTGAAGATGCGCCACACCGCGAGTGCGGCAAAGGCCAGCAGCGCGATCAGCAGGATGTTGGCGAAGCCGGCACCCAGGCCCAGCGAATTCGCGAGCCATGCCAGACCCAGGCCGGCGGCGAGACCACCGAGCATCGCGCCCCACGGGCGCTTCGGTGCAGCGGCGGCGGGCGTTGCGGGCTTCGGCGCCGCATTGGTCGCGTTCTGCTGCGCAGGGGCCGCGGGTTGCGTGGCCTGGCGCTGCGTCACGTTAGACGACTGGCGACCGACGGACTTGCCGCCGCCCATGCGAGCGGCTTCCGCCTGAACACTCACCAGCACCAGCGCAGCCGCCAAAAACAAAGAACCCAAACTCTTCATGCCGTCTCCTCTTGAGCGAAAAAATCGCGTCGTCATCGTGATCAACACTTGATTCCAACATGGAGGGCTGCAATTCCCCCCGTCATGTTGTGATAGTCCACATGTCCGAAACCGCCCTCTTTCATGAGGGTCTTGAGCTCCTCTTGCGAGGGATGCATCCGGATCGATTCGGCCAGGTAGCGGTAGCTCGCGTCGTCGCCGGCCACGAGCTTGCCCAGTCGCGGCAGCACGTTGAACGAATACCAGTCGTAGGCCTTCGTGAGCGGCTTCGCGACCTTCGAGAACTCGAGCACCAGCAGCTTGCCGCGCGGCTTGAGCACGCGGTTCATCTCCTTGAGCGCGACGTCCTTGTGCGTCATGTTGCGCAGGCCGAAGGCCACGGTGACCACGTCGAAGTGGTCATCGGGAAAGGGCAGCTTTTCGGCGTCGCAGACCGTGGTGGGCAGCACCACGCCGGCGTCGAGCAGGCGGTTGCGGCCGGTGCGCAGCATGGCTTCGTTGATGTCGGTGTGAACCACCTGGCCGGTGGCGCCGACCTTCTTCGAGAAGGCGAGCGCGAGGTCGCCGGTGCCGCCCGCAATGTCGAGCACGCGCGAGCCTTCGCCCACGTTCGCGACCATCACGGTGTAGGCCTTCCATGCCCGGTGCAGGCCGGCGGACATCAGGTCGTTCATGATGTCGTAGCGCGAGGCCACCGAGTCGAAGACGCCGCGAACGCGTTGCGCCTTCTCGCTTTCGTCGACTTTCTCGAAGCCGAAGTGGGTTGTACTCATGCGGTGGATGTTAGGCCGGAAGGCATTCCTTCAAGGCGACGACCCCGCGGGCACGGCGGACATTTGTTGCTTTTTCCTCCAACGCAGAGCCGCCGCAACGCGCGTCTTTGCTATGTGCAAGGCTATCTTTTCAATAGCAACAGGGTATGTTTACCCTCGGTCTCGCGCTCAGTGGCTGCTGCAGGCGCTGCCGCCCTTGTCGGCCATCGGCGCATCGCGGTCCACACCGGCCGCGGCCAGGCGCCGTTCGTAGTCGGCCCACAGTTCAGCCTGCCGCGCGCCCAGGTCGTACAGCAGGCTCCAGGTGTAGATGCCGGAGTTGTGGCCGTCGCTGAAGGCGGGCTGCACCGCGTAGTTGCCGACCGGCTCGAGCCCGACCAGCTCGACCTCGCGCTTGCCCGTCTGCAGCACCTCCTGCCCCGGGCCGTGGCCCTGCACTTCGGCCGACGGCGAATAGATGCGCATCAGCTCGAAGGGAATGCGGAAGCTCGCGCCGTCCGAGAAGCCGACTTCGAGCACGCGCGACTGGCCGTGCACGGTGATCGATTGGGGCGTCGGCGCGCCGGCTTGCAAACCTGCCATGGGGAATCCGTTCGAAGGAAGAGAAAAGAGAAAAGGGATCGGAGTCGCGCAGTATGCCGCGCGCTCCGCGGCGGCGTGCCCGCTGCCTGCGCTTAGCATTGCGGCATGCCGTCACGCACACGCTTTCTCCTCCTCCTGTCGCGTCCGAACCGGGCCGCCCTCGTCCTTTGCGCCGCGCTCGCGGGTGCGGCCCTCGCCCCGCCCGCCCACGCTTTCTGGGGTCTGATCGGCAAGGCGGCGGGCAAAGCTGCGACGGCAGGAAAAGCGGCTGGCGTGGCGGGCAAAGGCGCGGCGGTCGGCGCCGGTGCGGTGGCGGCCGAAGGCGCGACGGGCGTGGCCGCCAAGGGCGCGATGGCGCTGGGCGACGACGCGGCGCATGCCGCCCAAGCAGGCTCGCGGGGCTTCGGCGGCGCGCATGAACTGAGCACCGTGAACGCCGCGCTGCCGCCCGAGGTCGCGGCCTACCTCGCCAAGCCGGCGAAGGAGCTCACGCCCAAGGACACGTCGTTCATGATGGACAGCTACCGGCAAATGGTCGAGCGCGCCGGCAAGAGCGGCGACTTCATCGCTGTCGAGCGCCTGCCGACCTCGGCGAGCACCGCACGCACGCTGCCTGCGGAGCCCGTCAAGGCCGCAGCAGCACCGCAGCCGACGACCGCGGCAGCCACCGCGTCGTCCGGCACCTCGGGCGTGCCCTTCCACGCGGTGCGCTTGCTGGCCCATGCCGCGCATGCGGGCAACAGGAGCGCACAGTCCGAACTCGATCGCGTGTGCAAGGACGGCAGCGTGGCCTCGAAGCGCTTCTCGAAGGAAACACGCGCCACGCCGGAATTCAAGCAGGCCTGCGCGGACCGCAAGGCAGGCAGCGCAACGCGCACTGCCGCGGCCAGCTAGGAAAAAAACGGCCTCAGGCCAGCGTCGCGAGCCGGCGGACCATGTCGGCCTCCGCCTGCGGCAGCAGCGCCTGCACGGCGGCCAGCCGCTCGACCGGCGCCGTCCGCTGCACGGCGGCCCAGACCGCCCCGGGAAAATGGCTGTCCCAGTCGAAGCGCGCGATCAGGTGCCAGTGCAGGTGCGCCACCATGTTGCCGAGCGCGGCGATGTTGAGCTTGGTGGGCGCCAGCGCGTCGCGCAGGCTCTGCTCCACGCGCACCACGGCCTCCATGCACAGCAAGCGGTCGGCCGCATCAAGGTCGGAGAACTCCGCCGCATGGTCGCGCCACACCACGCGGTAGAAGGCCGGAAAGCCTTCTTCCTGTGCGTGGATGACGCGCAGCTTCGCGCCTTCGAACACGACGCGCCCGCCGGGCGTGTCGCACAGCGGGCAACCCGCGACTGCCGTCATACCAGCACCCGCTCGATGCCGCCCTGGTTGGCAGCCGCCACGTACTTCGGCATCCAGTCGTCACCGAGCAGCTTGTTGGCCATCTCGACCACGATGTAGTCGGCTTCGAGCAGGCCGTTGTTCAGGTCATTGCCGTAACGCGAGAGGCCTTGCAGGCAGCTCGGGCAGCTGGTGAGGATCTTCACGTTGCCGGTCGCGCCGACAGCGCCGCTTTCGCGCAATTCAGCCTCGCCCTTCTTCAGTTCTTCTTCCTTGCGGAAGCGGATCTGCGTCGAGATGTCAGGCCGCGACACACCCAGCGTGCCCGACTCGCCGCAGCAGCGGTCGTTCTTGAGCACGTTGTCGCCGACCAGCGCCTTCACGGTCTTCATCGGGTCCTGCAGCTTCATCGGCGAATGACAGGGGTCGTGGTACAGGTAGCCGCCACCGCCCGCATCGGCCAGGGTGATGCCCTTTTCGAGCAGGTACTCGTGGATGTCGATGATCCGGCAGCCCGGGAAGATCTTGTCGAACTGGTAGCCCTGCAGCTGGTCGTAGCAGGTGCCGCAGCTCACCACCACCGTCTTGATGTCCAGGTAGTTGAGCGTGTTGGCGACGCGGTGGAAGAGCACGCGGTTGTCCGTGATCATCTTCTCGGCCTTGTCGAACTGGCCGCTGCCGCGTTGCGGATAGCCGCAGCACAGGTAGCCCGGCGGCAGCACCGTCTGCACGCCCGCGTGCCAGAGCATGGCCTGCGTGGCCAGGCCGACCTGCGAGAACAGCCGCTCCGACCCGCAGCCCGGGAAGTAGAAGACCGCCTCGGTTTCCGACGTGGTCGTCTTCGGGTCGCGAATGATCGGCACGTAGTCGGCGTCCTCGATGTCGAGCAGCGCGCGCGCCGTCTTCTTCGGCAGGTTGCCCGGCATCTTCTTGTTGATGAAGTGGATCACCTGCTCCTTGATGGGTGCAGGCCCCAGCGTGGCCGGCGGTGCGCCGGTCTGCTTCTTCGCGAGACGGCTCAACAGGTCGTTGGCCAGGCGCTGCGCCTTGAAGCCGATGCCCACCATGCCCGCGCGCACCGCCTTGATGGTCTGCGGATTGGTCGCGTTCAGGAAGAACATCGCGGCCGCGTTGCCAGGGCGGAAGCTCTTCTGGCCCATCTTGCGCAGCAGGTTGCGCATGTTCATCGACACGTCGCCGAAGTCGATCTTCACGGGGCACGGCGTGAGGCACTTGTGGCACACGGTGCAGTGGTCGGCCACGTCCTCGAACTCTTCCCAGTGCTTGATGCTGATGCCGCGCCGCGTCTGCTCTTCGTAGAGGAAGGCCTCCACCAGCAGCGAGGTCGCGAGAATCTTGTTGCGCGGGCTGTACAGCAGGTTGGCGCGCGGCACGTGCGTGGCGCACACCGGCTTGCACTTGCCGCA
>NZ_CALRZC010000189.1:0-16639 GCF_943372545.1 Variovorax sp. YR752
CTCGCGGTGGCGTCGCGCAGGCGCTCCAGGCTGTCGGTGACGGCGCGCTGCAGCACGCCGCCGGCCTCGGTGAGCCCGAGCGCGCGGTGGCGGCGCTCGAACAGCAGCACGCCCAGGCTGGCTTCGAGCTGCTGGATCTGCCGGCTCACGGCCGACTGCGTGAGGTGCAGTTCACCGGCCGCCAGCGTGAAGCTCAGCCGGCGCGCGGCGGCCTCGAAACTGCGCAGCAGCTCGAGCGGCGGGAGCTCGCCGGCAGGGGTTTTCGCATTCTCTGGAGGCATGCAACGAGTTCCGAATGACCGCGTGTAAGAGAGGGGGTGACTCACTATATTCATTCGTATCACGAATGCAATGGAGCTTCCCATGAGCACCGCCACCACCCCGTCTCCTTCCGCCTTTTCTTTCTCCTCGTCGACCTCGCGCTTCCACGTGAGCCTGCCGAGCCGCGCCGTCTTCGCCGTGCCCGACGGCGCGGGCGTGGGCATCGAGTGCCGCAGCGGCGCCGTGTGGATCACGCTCGACCGCGACCCGCGCGACATCGTGCTCGGGCCGGGCGAGCGCTTCGAGAGCACCGAGCACCGGCGCGTGCTGGTGTCGGCGCTGGAGTCGTCGTGCATCTCGGTGTCGGACGCGCAGCCCGCCGCGCTGCCGAACCCGGTCTCGCGGGCACAGGCGCGCGCGCGGTCGCCCTGGCGACTGCCGCTGCACGGCTTGTCCCCGACTTGACCACCGGCGCCATGGCCCCGTGACACACGCTTTCAGCGGAGCGCTCGCGTGACCGCGCCGCAACAGACACCGCAGCCCTGCGTGCGGTGCGAGCTGAACCCGAGCAAGCCCGTGCGCAACCGCACGGCCGGCGGGCCGGCCAGTCAGTGCGGGCGCGCGTTGATCTCGTCGGCGCCGATCAGTTCAGTCACCAGCACGGCCTCGGGGCCGTCGAGAAAATACTCCGCCTCGAGCGGCTCGCGCAGCCGCAGAAACTTGTCCTCGCCGACCTGCATGGTGTGGCCGGCGCCCATGTCGGCGCCGCTGTCGATCAGGTAGCGCAAGACGTTGCCGAACAGCTGGAAGTATTTCTCCCCTTCGTGGTGGCCTTCGGCCAGGGCCGCGAAATCGGGCTGGCCGAAGTGGTGCGCGCCATAGGTGCGCATCCAGACGCCTTGCACGCCTTCGACCTCGTACTTGACGAAGCCGCAGTACAGGGCCGGCAGGTCGAGGTGCCGCAACAGTTCGATGCTGTCGCCTTCGATGTCGGCGTCGAACACGGCCGCGGGCAGCGAGGTGTGGGCCGATTCGTTCAGCACCACCAGCGCACCGAGCCGGGCCAGCGCGCCGGCCACGGTCGCCAGGGCCACGTACTGTTCGAGCACCGAGGCCTCGTAGCCCGCGTAGTAGAGGATGACGTGGCTGCGGTGCGCGCGCACCTGGGCCTTGAGCTCTTGCGGATAGTGCGCGGGCGCCACGCAAACCTCGACCGATTCGGCCGGCATCGGCACATCGAAGCCGACCATCCGGACCACGTGGTTCTTCCAGCCCGCCAGCGCCAGAAAAGGGCCGGGGTCTTCGGTGATCTCGCAGCGCGCGTCGCCGGTGGAGCGGTGGTAGGCGCGCAATGCCTGCGCGAGCGCGGCGACATCGATGGTCAGCGCATCCGCGAACAAGACCGTCAGCGCGACGGTGTCGCCGGCCTCACCGGCCTCGGGGTTGGCGACCAATGCGCCGGTATCGCCCGGCTCGTCCTTGCGGCCAAAAAAACGGGAAAAAATGCTCACGCGCGGACTCCTTGGATGATGGGTGTGCCTGCAAATGGAGGGGGACGGCGCGGACCGGGTCGCACGCCATGTGCGTGGCCTTCATGGCCGACGCACAGCAACGAACTGTAATCGCGCGAAATTGCCAAACAGGCCATTGGCCTGCGGCCGGCGACTGCGCCAGAATGGCCTTCCCGCGAAGCGTTGCCACCCTGCGCCGGTCGCTTACCCGCACGGAGATTGCCCCATGAGCACTGCCATCCTCAACGCCTTCTACGCCCAGTCGGGCGGCGTCACCTCGGTCATCAACGCCTCGGCCTGCGGCGTGATCGAGACGGCGCGCCAGCACCCGGACCGCATCGGCACGCTCTATGCCGGTCGCAACGGCATCCTCGGCGCGCTCACCGAGGACCTGATCGACACCAGCGCCGAGCCGGCCGAGGCGATTGCGGCGCTGCGCACCACGCCCTCGGGCGCGTTCGGCTCGTGCCGCTACAAGCTCAAGTCGCTCGAAAAAAATCGCCGCGAGTACGAGCGACTGATCGAGGTGTTCAAGGCGCACGGCATCGGCTACTTCTTCTACAACGGCGGCGGCGATTCGGCCGACACCTGCTTCAAGGTGAGCCAGCTGTCGCAGTCGATGGGCTACCCGCTGCAGGCCATCCACGTGCCCAAGACCATCGACAACGACCTGCCGCTGACCGACTGCTGCCCGGGCTTCGGCTCGGTCGCGAAGTACGTGGCGGTGTCCACGCTCGAGGCCTCGTTCGACGTGCGCTCGATGGCCGCCACCTCCACCAAGGTGTTCGTGCTCGAGGTGATGGGCCGCCACGCGGGCTGGATCGCCGCGGCCGGCGGGCTGGTGGCCGACCATGGCATTCCGGTGGTGGTGCTGTTCCCCGAGATCGAGTTCGATGCGGCCCGCTTCCTGGCGCGCGTCGATGCGCTGGTGCAGCAGCACGGCTACTGCTCGGTGGTGGTGTCCGAAGGCTGCCATCACCCCGACGGCACCTTTCTCGCTGAACAGGGCGCGCGCGATGCCTTCGGCCATGCGCAGCTCGGCGGCGCGGCGCCGGTGGTCGCGCAGATGGTGAAGGAAGCGCTGGGCCACAAGTTCCACTGGGCGGTGGCCGACTACCTGCAGCGCGCGGCGCGGCACATCGCCTCGGCCACCGACGTGAAGCAGGCCTACGAGCTGGGCCAGCGCGCGGTCGAGCTGGCGCTCGAAGGCCGCAACGCGGTGATGCCGACCATCGAGCGCACGAGCGACGTGCCCTATGCCTACACGCTGGGCGCGGCGCCGCTCGAAGCGGTGGCCAACGTCGAGAAGCCGATGCCGCGCGATTTCATTTCGGACGACGGCTACGGCATCACCGAGAAGTGCCGCCGCTACCTGCTGCCGCTGATCGCGGGCGAGGACTATCCCGCCTACCGCGACGGCCTGCCGGTGTACGCGACGCTGCGCAACGTGGCGGTGCCGAAGAAGCTGCCGGCCTTCGCGCTCGCATGACTGCTGTCATCGACACCGCGCACTGCCCGCTGTGCGGCGAGGCGAACCGCTGCGCGATGGAGGTCGAGCGCGAGACCGGGCAGGCGCAGCCGCCTTGCTGGTGCATGTCCGCCGATTTTTCGCTGGCCCCGCTCGACACGCTGCCACCGGCGCTGCGCGGGCAGGCCTGCATCTGCGCGCGCTGCGCTGCGGGCCTGCCGCCGCTTCAGGACTGAGCGACGTCGCCCTGCGACTGGGATTGAGATTGGGATTGCGACTGCACCGGCGCGGGCTCGACAGCCTCCGCCGCAGGCGCCACCACATCCCCCGCCATCACCATCGTCGGCGCCGTGCCGCTGCGCTGCGCGGTGATCACACCGTGGATGAACTGCAGCTTGCCCACCGCCGCGCGCGGCAGCACGAAGGGGTAGTAGTCAGGCTGGCCCATGCTGCGCGACAGCTCGTTGAGCATGCTGGTCAGCAGCACCCAGCCGTTGATGAAGTCCAGAAACTTCGCGGCGTCGGGATGCTCGGGCTGCCACAGGTCGGCGGCGGTGAAGAGGTCGTTCTGCAGCTCGACGTTGCTCGCGTCGATGCCGAAGCTCATCGCCGTGTCGGCCGTGTCGGCCATGTGCAGGTAGTGGGCCCAGGTTTCGGCCCAGTCTTCCCACGGATGCATGCTCGCGTAGCTGCTGACGAAGCGCTGCGCCCAGTCGGGTGGCGGGCCCTGTTCGTAGTGCTGCTGCAGCGCGGCGCCGTAGTCGGCGCGCTCGTCGCCGAAGAGCGCGCGGAAGTCGTCGATCCACGGCGTGGGCAGCACCAGCAGGTCCCAGTAGTAGTGGCCGATCTCGTGGCGGAAGTGGCCCAGCAGCGTGCGGTAGGGCTCGTGCATCTCGGCGCGGATGCGCTCGCGCACGGCGTCTTCGGCCTCCTCGGCGTTGAGGGTGATCAGGCCCTGCTCGTGGCCCGTCATCACGTGCGGGCGGCCGGGCACGTTGCTGAGGAAATCGAAGGCCAGCCCGTGCACCGGGTCGGCATGGCGGCTCACCACCGGCAGGCCGAGCGCGAGCAGCTGCGAGATCAGCCGGCGCTTGGGCATCTCGAGCTTGCGCCAGAGTTCGCCGTTGGCCTCCACCGACAGATCGGGAATCGTGCGCGTGACGCTGCAGGCCAGGCAGTAGCCGGGCGCGTGGCCCTGCGTGTCGGCGGGAATGGTTTCGCCTTCGCGCGGCTGCGCCACCATCCAGTTGCAGGCGGCCGGCGTCATGAGGTTGGCGCAGCGGCGGTAGGTGGGGCCGTGCGGGTCGCCGAAGACGGTGAAGGTGTCGGGCAACGCGCCCTCGCCTTCGGCCGGTGCCAGCGGCACCACGCCGAGCCGGTCGATCACATAGCCCAGCGGCGTGAGGCAGGCCAGGCACTTGCTGTTGCGCAGGAACACGGGGCGCCCGCACTGGCAGCGGTAGGCGCGGCTGACGGTGGGCGCGGCGAGTTCGGTCGCGAGCGTGGGAGCGGCATCCGGCACGGCGGGGTCAACGGGATCGACGGGGTCGGCCGGATCATTGATGGGTTCTTGGATCGACGGATTCATGGCTTGTTTGTTCTTTTGATGGCTTGACGCTCAGGGGACAGCCGCCGCATTGTGCGACCCGCGCGCGCGGCGTCGGCCGCGCAAACACCGATATGCTTGTAGGACGACGGACCCGCGACCGTCCCTGCGCCGCCCCATGACCTCCCCACAAACACCCGATACGCCGCCCTCCATGGGTGTCCTTCGCGCCCGCTACGGCGAGCGCTACCGCTGGTACCTGCTGCTGTCGGTCATGGTCGGCACGATGGCGTCCATCATGTCCTCGACCATCGTCAACGTGGCGATCCCCGACATGAGCCACCACTTCGCGCTGGGCCAGGAGCGCGCGCAGTGGGTGAGCTCGGGCTTCATGGTGGCGATGACCGTGTCGATGCTCACCACGCCATGGCTGCTGTCGCGCTACGGCTATCGCCGCACCTACGTCGGCACGATGCTGTTACTGCTGGCTGGCGGCATCGTCGGCGGGCTGGCCAACCACTACCCGCTGGTGCTGCTGGCGCGCGTGGCCGAGGGGCTGGCGGCGGGCGTGGTGCAGCCCATTCCGGCCATCATCATCCTGCGCGCCTTCGAGCCGCACGAGCAGGGGCGCGCCAGCGGCATCTTCGGCATGGGCGTGGTGCTGGCGCCGGCCATCGGGCCGAGCATCGGCGGCGTGCTGGTCGACCTGTTCGGCTGGCGCTCGATCTTCTTCATGGTGGTGCCCTTCTGCCTGGCCTCAATCTGGCTGGCCTACAAGTTCGTGCCCAAGACCGCGCCCGGCGGTGTGGCCGCGGCACGCGGCAGCGGGCTCGATGCGCGCGGGCTGGCGCTGGGCACGGTGGGCACGCTGTGCCTGCTGAACGGGCTGGTCGAGCTGCGCGGCGACTCGCCGCTGCAGGCCGCGCTGCTGCTGGCCGGTGCGCTCATTGCTTTTGTCGCCTTCGTGTGGTGGCAGCGCCGGCTCATGGCCTCGGGCGGGGCGCCGCTGATGAACCTCGCGCTCTTTCGCTACCGCCAGTTCGCCATGGGCAGCCTGGTCGCCTTCATCTACGGCACCGCGCTGTTCGGCTCGACCTACCTGCTGCCGGTGTACATGCAGGTGGGGCTGCACCTGTCGGCCTCGCACGTGGGCACCACCCTGCTGCCGGCCGGCATCGTGCTGGCCTTCACCATCGCGGGCGTGGGCCGACTGGCCGACAAGCAACCGACCTGGCTGCTGGTGAGCATCGGCCTGGCGCTGCTGGCGGTGTCGTTCGCGCTCATGGCCGTGCTGCGGCTGGACAGCCCGCTGTGGCTGCTGGTGGTGTTCGCGATCGTCGGGCGCATCGGGCTGGGCTTCATCCTGCCCTCGCTCAACTTGGGGTCGATGCGCCCGCTGGCCAAGCCGCTCATCCCGCAGGGCGCCAGCGCGATCAGCTTCGTGCGCATGCTCGGCGGCGCGGTCGGCGTGAGCCTGTGCGCCATCATTCTCGAATGGCGCCTGGCGGCGCACGGCGACTCGCTCGCCAACCCGGTGAGCACCCCGGCGCGGCTGGCGGCGTTCGACGAGGTGTTCCTGATGCTGGCCGGCCTGTGCGCGCTGGCCGTCTGCGCGGCCTGGCAGCTGCGCGAGAAACCCGACGAGGACACGGCGCAACACAGGGGGTAAACCCCGGCGGCGCAAGAGGACGCTTTCGCTTTCAATTGTTATCAGTTGTATCTAAAAGCGGAATCGGTTCCATGCATCGCAGACGTTTTCTCGCCGCCTCGGCCGCGGCGACGGCCGGACTCGGCCCCCTCCTTTCCTTGCCTTCCACCGCCCTGGCCGCCGAGAACGGCGTCAGCGACGGCGAGATCGTGCTCGGCCACACCGGCTCCTGAGCGGGCCGCTGGGCGCGCCCATCAAGGTCGTGATGGCCGGCGCCGGGCTGGCCTTCGACGCAGTCAATGCGCAGGGCGGGCTCGCGGGCCGCAAGCTCAAGCTGGTCTCGCTCGACGACGAACTCAAGCCCGAGAAGGCCGTCGCCAACTACGAGAAGCTGCTCGCCGAGCACCGCGCCTTCGCCTTCTTCGGCTGCGTGGGCTCGGGCACCACGGCCGCCGCCGCCAAGGTGCTGGGCCAGAGCGGCGCGCCGATGGTCGGCGGCTACGCGGTGTCGGACTCGGCGCGCGAGAAGGTCGCGGGCGCGGGTTATTTCGTGCGCGCCACCTTCGCGCGCGAGGCGCAGGCACTGGTGCAGCACCTGACCACCATCGGCGTCTCACGCATCGCCGTGGCCTACCTGGACAACCCCGGCGGCGCCGAAGTGGCGCGGCTGGTAGAGACAGCGCTCGACACGCTCAAGCTCAAGCCCGTGGCCGCGGTGCCCGTCAAAGGCGACGGCACGACCAACGAGGCCGCGGGCAAGGCACTGGCCGACAGCCAGGCGCAGGCCGTGCTCATGTACCTGGGCGGCGGCATCGGCGGCGAGGTCATGAAGAGCGCCTGGAGCGCCGGCGGTCGCCAGATGTTCTACGGCATGTCGATCGTGCCGGGCGACGTCACCGCCAAGCTCGTCGGCGACAAGACCAGCGGCCTGGCCATCTCGCAGATCGTGCCCTACCCCTGGAGCGAGGTCGACGCCACCGCCCGCGAATACCGCCAGCTGGCCGAACGCGCCAAGGTCGACATCGGCTACCTGAGCTACGAAGGCTATGTGAACGCGCTCGTGATGATCGAAGCCCTGCGCCGCACCGGCCGCGACCTCACGCGCGCCAAGCTGCACGCCACGCTGAAGGCGATGAAGCTGCGCATCGGCAACATGGAGATCGACTTCACCGGCGCGAGCAACACGGGCTCGCGCTTCATCGAGATGGTGCGGGTGACGAAGGAAGGGCGGTTCCTGCGATAGGCGGCAGCTCGAACAGGTTGGCGTACCGGGAACTGCTTGCGCAAACCGGCGAGCCTTGCGGCTCCCTGCCCGAGCCGCCAAATAATGGAGGTATGAACGACAAACCCGGGTCTGCTCACAACCCCAGCTGCGTGAGCGCCCAGGCCACCGTGCCCAGCTGCATCACGTTCAGCACCATCCCCGCGATGTGGAGCTTGCGGAACTGCACGATCGACGTGCCCGTCGCCGGGATCGTGTGGCGCAGCACGTCCATGCGCGGAATGATGAGCCAGCGGCGCAGCGCGAAGGCCAGGCCGGCAATGAAGGCCATGCCGACCGCGAAGAAAGGCTTGCCGCACCACGCATAGCTGAGCGCCGCCGCGCTCGCGGTCAGCACCACGGCCACGTAGTAGACGTTGAACAGGCCGCGGATGAAGCGCGAATCCAGCGGGGTGTCGTGCGAGAGCACGAGCAAGGGCAGCGAGCCCATCATGAAGAACCCCATCCAGACCAGCAGGATGACGGTCGCCATGAGCGCAACGACGATGGGAAGCATCTTGGATAACCCTCCGCGGCGCGCAAGCATACGCCCGGGCGGGCGCTCGTGCGGCACCGTCGGGGGCCTGCGGGCCAAGGGGAATCCCGGGGTCTGGCCGACCGCAACTTTGCCGATTCTTGATACCGGCGCGGCGAGGCGATCGCTATCGTCGATCGCCATATGTCCGCCACCCTGCCGCCCTTGCCGAGCGCCCGCGCGCTCGCCGCCGCCCTGCAACACCGCGAGCTCTCGTGCCGCGAACTGATGCAGACCTGCCTCGCGCGCATCGAGCGCCTCAACCCGCAGGTCAACGCGCTGGTCTCGCTGCAGCCTGCCGAGGAGATGCTGCGCCAGGCCGACGCCTGCGATGCACAGCGCGCGCGCGGCGACGCGGTGGGCCGGCTGCATGGCTTCCCGATGGCGCCGAAGGATTTCGTCGCCACCGCCGGCCTGCCGACCACCATGGGCAGCCCGGTGTTCGCGAAGCAGGTCACGCCGCACGACGCGATCATGGTCGAGCGCCTGCGCCGCGCCGGTGCCGTGTTCGTGGGGCGCAGCAACACGCCCGAGTTCGGCCTGGGCTCGCACACCTACAACACGGTGTTCGGCACCACGCGCAACGCGTGGAACCTCGACCACGCGGCCGGTGGCAGCAGCGGCGGCGCCGCGGTGGCGCTCGCGCTGCACATGCTGCCGGTGGCCGACGGCAGCGACATGATGGGTTCGCTGCGCAACCCCGCAGCCTGGAACCATGTCTACGGCCTGCGCCCGTCGCTGGGCCGCGTGCCCGTCGGGCCGGGGCCGGAGCTGTTCTTCCAGCAGCTGGGCTGCGAAGGGCCGATGGGCCGCACGCCCGAGGACGTGGCCTGGCTGCTGTCGGTGCAGGCCGGCTACGACGCGCGCTCGCCGCTGAGCCTGGCCGGTGATGGCGAGGCCTTCGCGCAACCGCTCGATGCGGAGCTGCGCGGCCAGCGCATCGCCTGGCTCGGCGACCTCGGCGGCCACCTGCCGATGGACCCGGGTGTGATGGCGCTGTGCGAATCGGCGCTGAGGCATTTCGACACGCTGGGCTGCAGCGTTGCGCCTGCCGCACCCACCTTCGACTTCGATGCGCTGTGGACCGCCTGGCTGCGCCTGCGCGGCTTCATCGTCGCCGGCGCATTGCGCGGGCTGCATGCCGACCCGGCCACGCGCACGCAGCTCAAGCCCGAGGCCTGCTGGGAGATCGAACAGGGCGAACGCCTGAGCGCCGCCGCGCTGCATGAGGCGGCTGTCACGCGCACGCAGTGGCATGCCGCGCTGCTGCAGCTCTTCGAACGCTTCGACTTCCTGGTGCTGCCGGCCGCGCAGGTGTTCCCGCTGCCGGTCGACGTGCACTGGCCGCGCGAAGTCGGCGGCCGCGGCATGGACACCTACCACCGCTGGATGGAAGTGACCATCGGCCCGTCGCTCGCCGGCCTGCCCGCGATGGCGATCCCGGCCGGCTTCTCGCAGGCCGAGGGCACGCGCGGCCTGCCGATGGGCTTGCAGCTCATCGGCCGCCCCGGCGCCGACCTCGACGTGCTGCGCATGGCGCACGGCTGGCACCAGGCCGTGCCCTTCGCGAACGTGCAGTCGCCGCTGCTGCAGCAGTAGCAGCAACAACAAGCCCCCCTGTTTCCGTACTCCGACACATCACACACAACCCGAGGAGAGAACCCATGCGCAGACGTTCGTTGATGGCTGCCGGCCTGGCCGCCGGCCTGTCCCCCTTCACCTTGCCCGCCCTGGCCCAGGGCCTGGGCGGCAAGACCCTGAACCTGATCGTGCCCTACCCTGCGGGCGGCGGCTCCGACATCAACGCACGGCTGGCCGCGCCCGAACTGTCGCGTCTGCTGGGCCAGCCGGCCATCGTCGACAACGTGCCCGGCGCCAGCGGCTCGCTCGGCGTGATGAAGGCGGCGAACGCACCGGCCGACGGCTCGGCGCTGCTGCTCGGCTCGCCGATGGAGCTGATGCTCACGCCGCTCACGCTCAGCAGCGCGCGCTACAAGGCCGAAGACTTCCGGCCCATCGGCGTGATGGCCGTCACCTCGATGGTGCTGCTGGCACGCAAGGACCTGGGCGCAGGCAGCGTCGACGAACTCATCGCGCTGCTGCGCCGCCCCGACACCAAGGAGCTGAGCTACGGCAGCATCGGCCCCGGCTCGCTGTACCACCTGCTGGGCGAACGCTTCATGCAGCAGACGGGCACGAAGATGCTGCACGTGCCCTACAAGGGCTTCGCGCCGCTGGTGAACGACCTGCTGGGCGGACAGATCGACCTGGTGTTTGCACCGCTGGCCGGCAACGTGCCCGACCTGCTGGACGCCGGCAAGGTCAAGGCGCTGGGCATTGCGGCCTCGGCGCCGCACGAGCGCTTCACGGCCATTCCGCTGATCCGCAACAGCAAGGGCCTGGACGACTTCGTCTACAGCCTGTGGGCGGGCATCCAGGTGTCGCACCGCGTGCCCGAGGACGCGCAGCAGCGGCTGCACACGGCCTTCAACCAGATGATGCGCAAGCCCGAGCTGCGCCGCGCGCTCGAACTCGGCGGCGCCAAGGTGGCTCCCGAACAGTCGCTGGCCGAACTGCGCCGCGACTACCAGGCCGACATGGAGCGCTACCGCGCCATCGCCAAGTCGGTCCAACTTCGTCCGGAGTAAAGAGAGATGAAAGACATGAAGACCACCGCCTTCTTTCACGACGAACGCACCTTCTGGCACGTGCCCGGCGGGCTGCATGCCCTGTTCCTGCCGGTGGGCGGCTGGGTGCAGCCCATGGCCGGCAGCGGCATGGCCGAGTCGCCCGACTCCAAGCGCCGCATCAAGTCGCTGATGGACGTGTCGGGCCTCACCGCGCAACTCGATGTGTTGAGCGCACCGATGGCCAGCGAAGAAGATTTGCAGCGCGTGCACCCCACCAGCTACCTGCAGCAGTTCAAGGCCGCCAGCGACGCCGGCGGCGGCGACCTCGGCGAGTTCGCGCCCTTCGGCCCGGGCAGCTACGAGATCGCGAAGCTCTCCACCGGCCTGGCCATTGCCGCGATGGACAGCGTGCTGCAGGGCCGCCACCGCAACGCTTTTGCGCTCACGCGCCCGCCGGGCCACCACTGCCTGCGCGAGCACAGCATGGGCTTCTGCCTGTTCAACAACATCGCGGTCGCCATCGAGACCATGAAGGCGCGCCACGGCGTGGGCCGGGTGGCCGTGATCGACTGGGACGTGCACCACGGCAACGGCACGCAGCAGATCTTCTACGACCGCCCCGACGTGCTCACGTTGTCGCTGCACCAGGAAAACTGCTTTCCGCCCGGCTACAGCGGCGCCGAAGACCGCGGCACGGGCGCGGGGCTGGGCTTCAACGTGAACATCCCGCTGCAGCCCGGCGGCGGGCACGCGGCCTACATGCACGCCTTCGAGCGCATCGTGACGCCGGTGATCGACCGCTACCGGCCCGAGTTGATCGTGGTGGCGAGCGGGCTGGACGCCAACGGCGTCGATCCGCTGGCGCGCATGCAGCTGCACTCCGAGTCGTTCCGCCAGATGATGCGGCAGGTCAACGCGCTGGCCGCGAAGCACTGCGACGGGCGCGTGGTGGTGGTGCACGAGGGCGGCTACGCAGAAGCCTGCGTGCCCTTCTGCGGACTCGCGGTGGTCGAAGAACTGTCGGGTCACCGCACCGAGGTGGAAGACCCGTTCGGCGAGCTCCTCGGGCTGCAGCAGCCGTCGGCGCGCTTCGATGCGTTCCAGCGTGAATTGATGGGCGAGATGGCGGCGTTGCACGGGCTCTGAGCCGGCCGGCGCATGGACTAAGCTCGCCGGCGACGGCCCGAATGGGGCCGCGCTTTCTGCTTCACCGTCCATGCCCCGTTTCATCACCCGCCGCGCCGTCGTCGTTCTCACTGCCCTCGTTCTCATCGCTCTGCTCGGCCTGTGGGGCGCGAGCCGCTTCAACGTCAACCCGACGCACGCACCCGGCGAGGTGATCGACCAGTTCGAGGGCGTGCCGGTGTACTACAACGGCGCCATCAACCACGTGGACGGCCGCAGCCTCGCGCCCGACGGCTACAACATCGGCCTGCGCTGGCAGTGCGTGGAGTTCGTCAAGCGCTACTACTACGAGCGGCACCAGCACCGCATGCCCGAGGCGCGCGGCCATGCCAAGGCCTTCTTCGACGCAGCCGTGGCGGACGGCGCGCTGAACACGGCGCGCAACCTGGTGCAGCACCGCAACGGCGGCGCGAGTGCGCCGGCCGTGGGCGACATCGTGGTGTTCGCGCCGTGGCTCTTCAATCCCTACGGCCACGTGGCGATCGTGTCGCGCGTGGACGCCGATGCGGTCGAGATCGTGCAGCAGAACCCCGGGCCCTTCGGCACCTCGCGCGAGCGCCTGCCGCTGGCGCTCGCTCAGGGGCGCACGCACCTGGGCACCGAACGCGTGCTCGGGTGGCTGCGGCTGCCTGCCGCCTCCCCGAAACTCTGAATCGCGGTCTAATCACAGCCATGTGCCAATTGCTAGGGATGAACTGCAACACGCCGACCGACGTGACCTTCAGCTTCACGGGGTTCGCGCAGCGCGGTGGCCGCACCGACCACCATGCCGACGGCTGGGGCATCGCGTTCTTCGAAGACCGCGGGCTGCGCCACTTCGTCGACCACCAACCGGCCTGCGAGTCGCCGGTGGCCGAGCTGATCCGGCGCTACCCGATTCAAAGCCGCAACGTCATCGCGCACATCCGCAAGGCGACGCAGGGCGAGGTCAACCTGCAGAACTGCCACCCGTTCGTGCGCGAGCTGTGGGGCCGTTACTGGGTGTTCGCCCACAACGGCGACCTGAAGGACTTCCGTCCGCGCCTGCACGGCAACTTCCACCCGGTGGGCAACACCGACAGCGAGCACGCCTTCTGCTGGATCATGCAGGAGCTGGCCAAGTCGCACGCGGGCGTGCCCAGCGTCGAGGAGCTCACGCTCACGCTGCGCGAACTGGCACCGCAGCTCGCGGCGCACGGCACCTTCAACTTCATGCTGTCGAACGGGCAGGCGCTGTGGGCGCATGCCTCCACGAACCTCTGGTACGTGGAACGCCGCCACCCCTTCGTGACGGCGCAGCTCTCGGACGAAGACCTGGAAATCGACTTCGCCCAGCACACCACGCCCACCGACCGCGTGGCCGTGGTGGTGACCGCGCCGCTCACCACCAACGAGACCTGGACGCCCTTCACCTCGGGCGAGTTGCATGTGTTCGTGGACGGCCAACGGATGCCACGCTGAGGCCTGAGATTCAGTCTTTTGGCTGACACTTTTTTGCAACAGTGCAAGAAAGTATCGATGAGTGAGTGCAAACAATGAACAATAACTGTTCTCATTTGCATACGGTCGATCTTTCATGTCCGCACCTCGTTTCTTCCTCCGCCCGACCGTGGCCGCCTCGCTGCTGGCCCTTCACGCCCTGACGGCCCTGGCGCAAACGCCGGCCGCCGAAACTGCGGCTCCCGCCAGCGGCACGCTGAGCACCGTCACCGTCGAAGCCAGCGCCGACGCCTCGGCCGAAGGCCTGACCAAGCCCTTCGCGGGCGGGCAGGTGGCGCGCGGCGGGCGCGTGGGCATCCTGGGCAACCAGGACATGATGGATTCGCCCTTCTCGAGCACCAGCTACACGCACGAGCTGATCCAGAACCAGCAGGCCAAGAGCGTGGCCGACGTGCTGCAGAACGACCCGTCGGTGCGCGTGGCGCGCGGCTTCGGCAACTTCCAGGAGTCGTACTTCATTCGCGGCTTCGTGGTGAATTCGGACGACATCGCCTACAACGGCCTGTACGGCCTGCTGCCGCGCCAGTACATCTCGTCGGAGCTGTTCGAGCGCGTCGAGGTGCTGCGCGGTGCGAGCGCCTTCCTGAACGGCGCCACGCCCACGGGCGGCGGCATCGGCGGCAACATCAACCTGCTGCCCAAGCGCGCGCCGAACGACCCGCTAACGCAGGTCACGCTCGGCACGGCCAGCGGCTCGCAGAGCTATGTGTCGACCGACATCGCACGCCGCTTCGGCCCCGACCAGAGCCTGGGCGTGCGCCTGAACGCGGCCCACCGCGACGGCGGCACGGGCGTGAACGCCGAGCAGGTGAAGCTCGACGTGGCCTCGGTCGGCTTCGACTGGCGCAGCCGCAACGCGCGCATCTCGGCAGACCTCGGCCACCAGGAACACCGGCTGTCGCGCACGCGCCCGAACGTGACGCTCGGCGCCGGCGTCACGCGCGTGCCGTCGGCCCCCGACAACCAGCTCAACTACGCGCAGCCCTGGACCTACTCCAACGAGCGCGACACCTTCGGCTCGCTGCGCGGCGAGTACGACATCACCGACAACGTGACGGCCTGGATCGCGGGCGGCGCGCGCAAGAGCCACGAGGGCAATTCGCTGGCCGGTCTCACGCTGACGAACAACCTCGGCGCGGGCAACATGTCGCGCTTCGAGAACCAGCGCCAGGACAACACCCGCACGGCCGAAGCCGGCGTGCGCGGCAAGTTCACGACCGGCCCGGTGAACCACTCGGTGGTGGCCTCGTACTCGTACTACCAGCTCAAGGAGAAGAACGCCTACAAGTGGGACTTCTTCAACAACCTGAAGAGCAACCTGTACGCGCCCGTCGGCTACCCCATTCCGGCCTACACGGCGAGCGCGTTCCGCGGCAACGACATGGACAACCCCGCGCTGCTGACCCAGACGCGCCTGAGCAGCCTGGCGATCGGCGACACGCTGTCCTTCCTGGACGACCGCGCGCAGCTCACGCTCGGCGTGCGCCGCCAGAAGCTCGAAAGCACCGACTTCGCCTACGACACCGGCAAGCCCACCACGTATGAGAAGAGCCGCACCAGCCCGATGGCCGGCTTCGTGTTCAAGCTGCAGCCGCAGGTGTCGCTGTACGCGAACTACATCGAGGGCCTGAGCAAGGGCGACACCGCGCCCACGGTGTCGACCAGCGGCGCCGTGCGCAACGCGGGCACGCAGCTCTCGCCCTATGTGTCGAAGCAGAAAGAGATCGGCATCAAGTTCGACGGCGGCCGCATCGGCGGCGGCCTGGCCTTCTTCACGACCGACAAGCCGCGCGCCCTCATCAACAGCGCCGGCTACTACGTGGCCGAAGGCCGCGACCGCCACCAGGGCCTGGAGCTGACTGCGTTCGGTGAAGCGACCAAGGGCGTGCGCCTGATGGGCGGCATCACCTTCCTGGACGCCAAGCAGCGCGCCACGGGCGACGCCTCGACGGACGGCCGCCGCGTCATCGGCATCGCGAAGACGCAGGGCACCTTGGGTCTGGAATGGGACGTGCCGGGCGTGCGCGGCCTGTCGCTCGACGGCCGCGTGGTGTCCACGGGCCCGAGCTATGCCGACGCCACCAACACGCTGCGCGTGCCGGGCTGGACGCGCTTCGACCTCGGCGCCCGCTACCTCACCGAGGTGGCCGGCAAGCTGGTGACGGTGCGCGCGCGCATCGACAACCTGACCAACCGCAACCACTGGGCCTCGGTGGGCGGCTACCCGAACAACGGCTACCTGGTGCTGGGCGCGCCGCGCACCTTCACGCTGTCGGCGTCGGTCGACTTCTGATCATTCAGGCCGAGGCCAGGTGCGCCTCGAGCGCGTCGATGAACATCTTCGGCACGTCGAAGCCGGTCTGTTCGGTGATCTCCTGAAAGCAGGTCGGGCTGGTCACGTTGATCTCGGTGACCGCATCGCCGATCACGTCGAGGCCGATCAGCAGCAGCCCGCGCGGCGCGAGCACCTTGCCGATCGCTTCGGCGATCTCGCGGTTGCGCGCCGTGAGCGGCTGGGCCACGCCCTTGCCGCCGGCCGCGAGGTTGCCGCGCACCTCGGTGCCCTGCGGAATGCGCGCCAGCACGAAGGGCGCCGGCTCGCCCGCGATGATCAGGATGCGCTTGTCGCCCTGCGTCACCTCGGGCACGAAGCGCTGCACCATGATGGTTTCGGCGCCGTCCTTGTTGAGCGTCTCGACGATGGAGCCGAGGTTCAGCGCGTCCTGCTTCACGCGGAAGATGCCCATGCCACCCATGCCGTCGAGCGGCTTGAGGATGATGTCGCCATGCTCGGCATGGAAGTCGCGCACGGCCTGCGCACTGCGCGTGACCAGCGTGGGCGTGACGAACTGCGGAAACTCCATGATCGCGAGCTTCTCGGGATGGTCGCGCAGCGCGCGCGGCGAGTTGACCACCTTCGCGCCCTCGCGCTCGGCCTGCTGCAGCAGGTGCGTCGAGTAGATGTACTCGGCGTCGAAAGGCGGGTCCTTGCGCATCAGCACGGCGTCGAAATCTTTCAGCGCCTTCGACTCGATGATGTCGACGTGGTACCAGTCCTTCGCGTCGCCCGTGAGCGTGATCTGCTGCACCACGGCCGAGACGAGGCCGCCCGAGG
>NZ_CALRZC010000190.1:0-16599 GCF_943372545.1 Variovorax sp. YR752
TCGCTGCCGCGCCGCGCGGCGCGCTTCCAGGCCCGCCCCGTCGAGCCCGGCGCCGGCGTGCCCGTCAGCTATGCCGAGGCCGCACGCTGGATCAACGGCGAGCCTGCGTTGCGCAAGTTCGCCGTGGCGCGCTTCAAGCCACGGGCCGCGGATCGCGGCTTCCGCGCCGCCCTGGTGGCCGAGCTGAAGTCGCATCCCGAATGGGACCGTGTGCTGTTCCCCGAGAAGTACCGGCCCAGGCCCGTGACCGTGGCGCAGCGCCAAGCGCCGGCCGCGTCGCAGCCAGGCGCCGACACCCCGCTGGCCGTGAGCCTGCACGGCGTGATGACCTGGCCCGGCGCCGCACGCGACGTCCCGCCGAACCCCTGATGGAGACAAGATGAAGCTGCTGCTCAAGTTCAACCTGGTGTTCGTGCTGATCTTCCTGCTCGGATTGGCGGTGACCGGCGCGATGACGCGCCAGATGCTCGAGCGCAACGCGCAGGAGGAGACGCTGCAACACGCCCGCTTCCTGCTCGAGAAGGCGCTCGCGGTGCGCTCCTACACCTCCACGCAGGTGGCGCCGCTGCTCGAGACGCAGATGAAGTACGCCTTCCTGCCGCAGTCGGTGCCGGCCTTCTCGGCCACCGAGGTGCTGGCGAAGATCCAGAAGAACCACCCGGAATACAGCTACAAGGAAGCGACGCTGAACCCGACCAACCCGCGCGATCGCGCGGTCGAGTGGGAAGCCGACGTGATCGCCGAGTTCCGCAAGGCGCCAGACACGAAGGAGTTCGTCGGCGAGCGCGACACGCCGGCCGGCCGCGCGCTGTACATCGCGCGCCCGATCAAGATCGCCGACGGCGCCTGCCTGCGCTGCCACAGCACGGTGGAGGCCGCGCCGCGCACGCTGGTCGAGAAGTACGGGCCGGCCAACGGCTTCGGCTGGCAGCTCGGCGAGGTGGTCGGCGCGCAGATGGTGTCGGTGCCGATGGCGGTGCCGATGGCGCGCGCCCACGAGGCCTGGGCGTTGTTTATGGGCATGCTGTCGGCGGTGTTCGTCACCATCGCGATCGCCTTGAACGCGATGCTGTGGTGGCTGGTGATCCGGCCGGTGACGCGGCTCGCGCGCCTGGCCGACCGGGTCAGCCTCGGCGAGCTGTCGGCACCGTCGTTCGCCCTCGGCGCGCGCGACGAGATCGGCCGCCTCGCCACCTCGTTCAGCCGCATGCGCCGCAGCCTGGTGCAGGCGATGAAGATGCTGGAAGGAGCGCCATCATGAGCACGACGCAGGGCCGCCCCAAGTCGGGCGAACGCCCCCCCGGGGGGCCAGGCGCGAAGCGCCTTGGGGGGCTGTCATGAGTGCCAGACCGCTCGGTCTGTCCGCCGCGTTCGGCGACACCGGCGCGCCGATGCCGCGGCGCCTGGGCAAGTACCTCGTCTCGCGCGTGCTCGGCGAGGGCGCGATGGGCGTGGTCTACGAGGCGCTCGACCCGGACATCCACCGCCCGGTGGCCATCAAGGCGATCCGCGCCCCGCTGCTCGCGCCGGACGCCCACGACCTCGCCGCCGCCACGCGCTTCCGCACCGAGGCGCAGGCGGCGGGCCGCCTGGCGCATCCGAACATCGTCTCGGTGTACGAGTACGGTGAGGCCGAGGGCCAGCACTACATCGCGATGGAATACGTCGCCGGCACCTCGCTGCAGGAGCTGCTGTGGCGCGGCGAGCGACTGCCACTGGCCGACGCGCTCAGCGTCATGCATCAGCTGCTCGACGCATTGGCCTGCGCGCACGAGCAGGGCGTGTGGCACCGCGACATCAAGCCGGCCAACCTGCTGCTGACACCCGAGGGCCGGCTGAAGGTGACCGACTTCGGCATCGCGCGCATCGAGTCCGGCGACCGCACCCACCACACCACCGTGCTCGGCTCGCCCGGCTACATGGCGCCGGAGCGCTACACCGACGAAGCGCCCGACCGGCGCGTCGACATCTTCTCCTGCGGCGTGCTGTTCTACGAACTGCTGACCGGCCGCGCACCGTTCCGCGGCGCTGCTGGCGCGGTGATGTACCAGGTGATGCACAACGATCCGCCTGCGCCCTCGACGCTCGCGCTCGACCCACCGCTGACCGAGCGCTTCGACGCGCTGGTGACGCGCGCCATCGCCAAGCGGGCGATCGATCGTTTCGACGACGCCGCGCAGATGCGCAACGCGCTGCGTGAGGCTGCCGGCCGCCCCATCCCGCCGCACGTCTCGCCCGAGACGCTGCGCCGCCTGCAGCCGGCGCGCCACGACGCCGCAACGCAACTCATGCCGCGCCCGATGGCGGTGATGCCGCGCAGCGCGCCGAGCGTTCCCCCCGTGCCTGCCTCACCCAGCCTGCCGGACTGGGATGCACGCGCGCTGCTGACCATCGAACAACTGCTGCTGCCGCAGCTCGGGCCGATGACTCGCTTCGTGGTGCGCGATGCGGCACGGCGCCATCACGACCTGCCCGGCCTCGTCGGCTGGCTGGCCCACGAGGTGGTCGAGGCCGACGAGCGCAGCCGCTTCCTGTCGCGACTCTACCAGCGCCTGCCCGGTGCGCAGCCGGGCCCCGCTGTCGCACCAGGCAGCGCGCCGCCCGTGCTCGGCACCACGCCGATGCAGCCGGAGCTGATCGAACGGGCACAGCGAGTACTCGCCGAGCACATCGGGCCGATCGCCGCCGTGCTGGCCCACCGCGCGGCCGCGAACGCGCTGTCGCGCGAGGCCTTCTACAGCGCGCTGGCCGATGCGGCCGGCCCCGACATCGACCGCAAGGCCCTGCTCGCGCAGTTCTGGCAGGCTCGCTGAGACCTGAGTTGCTCAGGCGGCGAGCTGCGTCGCCAGCCGGTTGTGGCGCTCGATCAGCCGTGGCAGGTCGAGCGTGGTGAGCTGACCGTCGCGCACGATCATCCGACCTTGCACGACGCTGTGCGTCACCTGCGGCACATGGCAGAAGAACAGCGCGGCCAGCGGATCGTGCAGTGCACCGGCCAGGCCGATCTGGTCGAGCGTCACCGTCACCACGTCGGCCGCCATGCCGGGGGCGAGCACGCCGATGTCGTCGCGGCCGAGCACCTGCGCACCGCCGCGCGTGGCGATCTCGAGCACCTCGCGCGCCGTCATCGCCGACGGCCCGCTGGCGACGCGCTGCAGCAGCAGCGCGAGGCGCGCCTCGCCGAGCAGGTGGCCGCTGTCGTTCGACGCCGATCCGTCGACCGCGATCGACACCGGCACGCCGGCGTCGCGCATCGCGCGGATCGGCGCGATGCCCGAAGCCAGCCGCATGTTCGAGCCGGGGCAATGGGCCACACCGGTGCCGGTGGCTGCGAACAGCGCGATACCCGCGACATCGAGCTTCACGCAGTGGGCATGCCAGACATCGGGGCCGAGCCAGCCGAGCTGCTCGGCGTACTCGGCCGGCGTGCAGCCGAACTTTTCGCGCGTGTAGGCGATGTCGTTGTGATTCTCGGCCAGGTGGGTGTGCAGCGAGGCGCCGTGCTCGCGCGCCAGCAGCGCAGCGTCGCGCATCAGCTCGCGGCTGACCGAGAAGGGCGAACACGGCGCGACGACGATGCGCTGCATCGCGTGGCGCTGCGGGTCGTGCCAGCGCTCGATGACACGCTGGGTGTCCTTCAGGATCGCCGTTTCGCTCTCGACCACGGCATCCGGCGGCAGGCCGCCCTGCGACTGGCCGACGCTCATCGATCCACGCGCCGCGTGGAAGCGCATGCCGATCTCGGCCGCCGCTTCCAGGCTGTCGTCCAGGCGCACGCCGTTGGGGTAGAGGTAGAGGTGGTCGCTGGTCGTCGTGCAACCCGACAGCAGCAGCTCGGCCATCGCCGTCTGCGTCGACACGTAGACCATCTCCGGCGTGAGCCCGGCCCAGATCGGGTAGAGCGTGCGCAGCCACTCGAACAGTTCGCCGTCCTGCGCGCGGCGGATCACGCGCGTCAGCGTCTGGTACATGTGGTGGTGCGTGTTCACCAGGCCGGGGACGACGACCTGCCCGCGCGCGTCGATCACCTCGTCGGCGTCACGCGGCAGCGTATCGCTCGCACCGACCGCCTCGATCACACCATCACGAGCGAACAGGCCGCCACCGGCGATCTCGCGCCGCTGATCGTCCATCGTGACGAGCAGCGTCGCGTCGCGGATCAGCAGCGTCGGCATCGGACCGGTCCGGCGCCGGGCCGCCCCAAGCCGGACCGCGCCCCTCGGGGGCAGGAGCGCAGCGACTGGGGGGCTGTCATCAGTGTGCTTCGGCCGCCTTCGCGGCTTCGATGGCGCCCGCCGTGTCTTCCTTCGCACCGTTGAAGAAGATGTTCAGCACCACCGCCGCCACTGCGGTCAACAGGATGCCGGACTCGAGCAGCGGGTGCAGGCCGTGCGCCATCTGCTGCGTCCAGCGCGGCGCCACCAGCGGGATCAGGCCGAAGCCGATGGCCAGCGCGACGATGTAGAGGTTGTGGCGGTTGCCCTTGAAGTCCACCGTCGCGAGGATGCGGATGCCGGTGGCCGCGACCATGCCGAACATCACCAGGCCCGCACCGCCGAGAACGAACTGCGGAATCGACTCCACGAACGCGGCCATCTTCGGCAGCATGCCCAGCACGATCATGATCACGCCGCCAGCCACGCAGACCCAGCGGCTCTTCACGCCGGTGACGCCGACCAGGCCGACGTTCTGCGAGAAGCTGGTGTAGGGGAAGGTGTTGAAGATGCCGCCGATCAGCGTGCCCAGGCCGTCGGTGCGCAGCCCGGCGGCCAGCGAAGGCTGGTCGATCTTCCTGCCCGTGAGGTCGGACAGCGCGAGGAACATGCCGGTCGACTCGATCATCACGACGATCATCACCAGCGTCATGGTCAGGATCATCACGATGTCGAAGGTCGGCATGCCGAAGGCGAAGGGCGTGACGACGTCGAACCAGTGTGCCTTGGCGACCTTGTCGAAGTTCATCTTGCCCATTCCGATGGCAACGGCGCAGCCGGCGACGATGCCCAGCAGCACCGAGATGTTGGCGACGAAGCCCTTCGCGTAGCGCACCAGCAGCAGGATGAAGACCAGCACCGCGGCAGCCACCGCCATGTTGTCGAGCGCGCCGTAGTTCGGGTTGTTGCTCATCGGGATCGGCCCGGCCAGCTTGATCGGCGCGCTCGCCGCCTCGGCAGTCGCCTTGGCCGCGTCGACCATCGCGACCAGCTTGGGCACGTCCACGCTTTGCGCCAGCGGCGCCGGCCCGCCCATCGCCCAGCCCACGCCGACGCGCATCAGGCTGATGCCGATGATCGCGATGATGGTGCCGGTGACCACCGGCGGGAAGAAGCGCAGCAGCTTGCTGATCACCGGCGCGATCAGCATCGAGATCACGCCCGCGCCGATGATGGCGCCGAAGATCGCCCGCGCGCCGTCGACGCCGGGCATCGCGTTCGCGAAGGCGACCATCGGGCCGACGGCGGCGAAGGTCACGCCCATCATCACCGGCAGCTTGATGCCGAACCAGCGTGTCATGCCCAGCGACTGCACCAGCGTCACCAGGCCGCAGCAGAACAGGTCGGCCGAGATCAGCAGCGCGACCTGCTCGGGCGTGAGCTTGAGTGCGCGGCCGACGATCAGCGGCACGGCGATCGCGCCGGCGTACATCACCAGCACGTGTTGCAGGCCCAGCGCCGCGAGGCGCGGCGCTGGGAGTTTTTCGTCGACCGGATGGACGGCGGCTTGGCTCATGTCTGTCTCCTCTTGCTTGTGGTTGCGAGCGGCCGCCGCGATCTCAGAAGCGGTGCCGCACACCCAGCGACACGCTGGTGCCGCTGGACAGGTTGTCGATCTTGTCGCTCATCGCCGCGAAGTACACATCGGTGCGCTTCGAGACGAAGTAGTCGTAGCCGGCCGAGAAGGTGGTGCGCTTGGCGCCGGTGTCCGGCTTGATGCGGCCCCACTGGCCGAGCAGCTTGCCGTTGCCGATCGGCATGGCGGCGCCCAGGCCGACGATGTCGTACTCGTTGCTGGTGGTCTTGTTGTCGACCTTGCCGACCTGGCCGAACAGCTTGGCCACGCCGAAGTCGTAGGACAGCGCGCCCTGCCAGGTGCGCGTGTCGGCGACCGCGACGCCGCCATCCTTCTTGACGTCCTGGAAGGACAGCGCCGAGTCGAACGCGCCGGCACCGAAGCGCAGGTTGGCGCCGGTGTTGCGGCCGTTGCTGCCGGCTTCGCCGAGCGCGCCGATCAACTGCACGACCGCACCGCCGAGCTTCGGGCTGGTGTAGAGCACCGAGTCGCTCCAGCCGCTGTCGCCGGTCATCGTGCCGCTGGTGAAGTAGTGGCGGATGGCGGGCGAATAGCCGAACGAGTCGCCGAAGGCATTGAACGACAGCGTGGTCACGAACATCGGCGTGGTGTTGCGGCCGATGGTCACGCGGCCGAGGCTGTTGCTGGCCAGCCCCACCCAGGCGTTGCGCGCCCAGAAGGTGTCGGCGCCGAACCGGCCGGCGGCGCCGGTGTCGGCGCGCAGGAACGAGTGCATCGCGAACACCGCCGACAGGCCGCCGCCGAGGTCTTCGGTGCCGCTGAAGCCGATCCAGCTGGTGGTCATCTGGCCGTTGTCGACGTTCCAGGTCTTCTGGCCGCCGGCCGGCTTGGTCTGGCCGACGCTGAGGTCCATCAGGCCGGACAGCGTGACGCTGGACTGGGCCTGTGCCGCGGGGGCGAGCAGTGCGGCGACCGATGCGATCAGCGCGGCACGGTTGACAAGAGAGCGCTTCATGGGGGATTTCCTCCTCGGGTTGATGAATGGAGTGGTTCGGAACTCACTGGGCCGGCGCGCCGGCCTCGAACCACCTGCCGAGCAAGGACCGTTCCGCGTCGGTGATCTGCGTCGCGTTGTTCATCGGCATGGCCTTGAGCACCACCGCCTGCTGGTAGATGGCCTGCGCGTTCCTGCTGATCAGCTCGGCGGTGTGCAGCTGCACGCCCTTGCTGACCACCTGCTCGTTGTGGCACATCGCGCAGCGCTCGACGATCACGCCCTGCACCTGCGCGAAGCTCGGCGGCGCCACGCTGGTGCCCTTGGGCACCGGCGCGGGGGCGAGCCAGATGGCCAGTGCGAGCACCAATACCGTACCCGCCACCGCATACTCCCAGGGCACGCGCTTGCCGGCCACCAGCGCCTTGTGCCGCACCACGAAGGAGTGGCGGATCAGCGCCCCGGCCAGCATCACCAGCACCAGCACCACCCAGTTGTGCTTCGCGCCGTAGAGGAAGCCGTAGTGGTTGCTGAGCATCGCGATCAGCACCGGCAGCGTGAAGTAGGTGTTGTGCACGCTGCGCTGCTTGGCGCGCTGGCCGTGCACCGGGTCCACCGGCTCGCCGGCTTTCATCTGCGCCATCACGGTGCGCTGGCCCGGGATGATCCAGAAGAACACGTTGGCGCTCATCGCCGTGGCCATCATCGCGCCGACCAGCAGGAAGGCCGCGCGCCCGGCGAACAGCTGGCAGGCCAGCCACGAGGCGATCACCACGGCAATGGTCACGCCGATGCCGACGATGCGGTCGCCGCCCGGCTTCTGGCCGAAGGCGCGGCAGATGCCGTCGTAGACGAGCCAGAAGGCGACGAGAAAACCGAGCGCCGCGGCGATGGCGCCGGCGGGCGACCAGGCGAACAGGTTCTTGTCGATCAGGAAGGTGCCAGCCTGGTAGAGGTAGAGCACCGTGAACAGCGCGAAGCCGGTCAGCCAGGTGGAGTAGCTCTCCCAGTAGAACCAGTGCAGGTTGGACGGCAGCGACTTCGGCGCCACCATGTACTTCTGCGGGTGATAGAAGCCGCCGCCGTGCACCGCCCACAGTTCACCGTCGACGCCCTTGGCCTTCAGGTCGGGGTCTTCGGGCTTCGTCAGGCTGTTGTCGAGGAAGACGAAGTAGAACGACGAGCCGATCCAGGCGATCGCGACGATGACGTGGGCCCAGCGCAGCAGCAGGTTGACCCAGTCGAGAACGTACGCTTCCATGCGTGGCCACTTCCTTTCGGCACGGGCCGCGCGCAAGAAGCGGGCCCGTGGGCGACCTCACCACAGCGGGCTCTGTGAGGCGGAAGTGTCGCGACCGGTTGGCAGGCAACCGGGCACCGCGGCGACGCAGATGAACTGTATACAGTCTCTGGCGACAAATACTCCGTACTTACCCCGATCCGCTCCTCAGCTGCCGCGGTAGGTCGAGTAGGACCAGGGGCTCGCCAGCAGCGGCACGTGGTAGTGCTGGCCGACGGTGGAAAGGCCGAAGTCCAGCGGCACTTCGTCGAGAAAGGGCGGCTCGGCCAGCGCCGCGCCGCGGGCGCGGAAGTAGGCTGCGACGCCGAACACCAGGCGGTAGCGCCCGGGCTGGAACGAGTCGCCCTGCAGCAGCGGCGCATCGGCGCGGCCGTCGTGGTTCAGCGTGATGCGTGCGAGTTCGGTGGCGCTGCCGTCGGCCGCCAGGCGGTACAGCCGCACCGCCATGCCGGCGGCGGGGCAGCCGTTGGCAGTGTCGAGCACGTGGGTGGTGAGCTTGCCCATGGATTTCCTTCGGTGAGGCTTGCGGGATCGGCAAAAGTGTATACACTTTGATCGACAATTCAAGTACCGAACCGTCCTCCATGTCGCGCAGCAGCCCTAGCTTGAAGGTCGTCCGCCCCGCAGCGAAGGTGAGCAAGCCGCGCGCCAACGCCGGCAGCAGTGCGGACGGCGGCACCAGCACGCAGCGCATCGTCGAGTCGATCACCACGGCCATCGTCGAGCGTCGGCTGATGCCGGGCACCAAGCTCGCCGAGCAGAAGATCGCCGACATCTTCAAGGTCTCGCGCACGCTGGTGCGCCAGGCGCTCAACCAGCTCAGCCGCGACAAGCTGGTCACGCTCGAGCCGGCCCGTGGCGCGCGCGTCGCCGAGCCGAGCATCGAGGAGGCGCGCCAGGTCTTCGAGGTGCGCCAGATGCTCGAGGCGGCGATGATCCGCCGCGCCGCCACCGAGCTGAGCGACGCGCAGCTCGCCGAACTGCGCAGCCACCTGCGTGACGAGCAGGCCGCGGTGCAGCGCACGGATGTTTCCGGCCGCACGCGGCTCCTGGCCGACTTCCACGTCGTCATCGCCACCATGCTCGGCAACCAGGTGCTCGCCGAGTTGCTGGCCGACCTGGTGACACGCTCCTCGCTGATCGCGCTGATGTACCAGTCGGCGCACTCGGCCGAACACTCGCTGGCCGAGCACGTGGCCATCGTCGACGCGCTGTCGCGGCGCGATGCCAAGGCTGCCGCGCGGCTGATGGAAGACCACCTGCACAACGTCGAGCGCAACCTGCAGCTCGACCCGCGCATTCCCGACCTCGAAGCGGCCCTGATGCCGCGCAACTGACCCCACCGCTTCTTCCCGCACGCCCATGAACCAGACCACGGATTCGCGCGAACTGACCTCCTCTGCCGGCTACCCGCGCGACATGCGCGGCCACGGCCGCGACGTGCCCCATGCCCGCTGGCCGAACGGCGCGCGCATCGCGGTGCAGTTCGTCCTCAACTACGAAGAAGGCGGCGAGAACAACCCGCTGCACGGCGATCCGACGTCGGAGACCTTCCTGTCCGAACTGGTCACGGCGCAGGCCTACGAGAACCGCCACATGACGATGGAGTCGATGTACGAGTACGGCTCGCGCGTCGGCGTATGGCGCATCCTGCGCGAGTTCGAGTCGCGCGGCCTGCCGATGACGATCTTCGGCGTCGGCATGGCCTTGCAGCGCTACCCCGAGCTGCTCGAGGTGTTCATGAACAACGGCTACGAGATCGCCAACCACGGCCTGCGCTGGATCCACTACCAGAACCTGCCCGAGGCGACCGAGCGCCGCCACATCGACATCGGCACGCGCGTGTTGAAGGAGCTGACCGGCGGCGCCTGGCCGGCCGGCTGGTACACCGGCCGCGACAGCCCGAACACGCGCCGCCTGGTCGTCGACCAGGGCGGCTACGAGTACGACAGCGACTACTACGGCGACGACCTGCCGTTCTGGACCGAGGTGACGAAGACCGACGGCAGCACGGCGCCGCACCTCGTCGTGCCCTACTCGCTGGACACCAACGACATGCGCTACGTGCAGGCGCAGGGCTTCAACACCGGCGACCACTTCTTCACCTACCTGCGCGACAGCTTCGACGCGCTCTACGCCGAGGGCGACCCGGCCGGGCTGGACCGACCGAAGATGATGTCCATCGGCATGCACTGCCGGCTGCTCGGCAAGCCCGGGCGCATCGGCTCGCTGCAGCGTTTCCTCGACCACATCGGCGCGCACGACAAGGTCTGGGTGTGCCGCCGCATCGACATCGCGCGGCACTGGAAGCAGGTTCACCCCTTCAAGGCGGCCGCATGATCCTCACCCTCGCCCAACTCAACGCCGCCGCTAGCGCCGACGCAGCGGCCATGCTCGACGGCCTGTACGAACATTCGCCGTGGATCGCCGAACGTGCGCTGGCGAAGCGCCCCTTCGCCAGCCTCGCGCAGCTCAAGCATGCGATGGTCACGGTGCTCGCCGAGGCCGGGCGCGACGCGCAGGTCGCGCTGATCCGCGCCCACCCGGAGCTCGCGGGCAAGGCGATGGTCTCGAAGTCGCTCACGGCCGAGTCCACGAACGAGCAGACCACGTCCGGGCTGACCAACTGCTCGCCCGAGGAGTTCGCACGCATCCAGCAGCTCAACGCCGACTACAACGCGAAGTTCGGCTGGCCCTTCATCCTGGCGGTGCGCGGGCCGCGCGGCAGCGGTCTGACGCGCGCCGAGATCGTCGCCACCTTCGCGCGCCGGCTCGACAACCCCCCGGACTTCGAACTCGCCGAGTGCCTGCGCAACATCCACCGCATCGCCGAGATCCGGCTGAACGACAAGTTCGGCTTCGAGCCGGTGCTGGGCAACCAGGTGTGGGACTGCGCCGAGCTGCTGGCGCAGCACAGCGACCCGGGCTATGCCGAGCAGGGTCAGCTCACCGTCACCTACCTCACCCAGGCGCATCAGGACTGCCAGGTGCAATTGCAGCGCTGGATGCACGACTGCGGCTTCGACGAGGTCAGCGTCGATGCGGTCGGCAACGTGGTCGGTGTCTATCATGGCGCCGATCGCCATGCGAAGCGCCTGCTGACCGGCAGCCACTACGACACCGTGCGCAACGGCGGCAAGTACGACGGGCGGCTCGGCATCTTCGTGCCCATGGTCTGCGTGCGCGAGCTGCACCGTGCGGGCCGCCGCCTGCCATTCGGCCTCGAGGTGATCGGCTTCGCCGAGGAGGAAGGCCAGCGCTACAAGGCGACCTTCCTCGGCTCGGGCGCCGTGATCGGCCAGTTCGACCCGGCCTGGCTGGAGCAGCGCGACGCCGACGGCATCACGATGCGCGAGGCGATGCACGCCGCAGGGCGGCCGGGCACGCTGGAAGCGATCGCACAGATGAAGCGCGACCCGTCGCGCTACCTCGGCTTCGTCGAAGTCCACATCGAGCAGGGCCCGGTGCTCAACGAGCTGGACCTGCCGCTGGGCGTGGTCACCTCGATCAACGGCAGCGTGCGCTGCCAGTGCGAGGTGATCGGCATGGCCAGCCACGCCGGCACCACGCCGATGAACCGCCGGCGTGATGCAGCAGTGGCCGTTGCAGAGTTGGCCCAGTACGTGGAGAGGCGTGCGGGCAGCGTGCCGGACGTCGTCGGCACCGTCGGGATGCTGAACGTGCCCAACGGCTCGATCAACGTCGTGCCCGGCCGCTGCCTGTTCAGCCTGGACCTGCGCGCCACCACCAACGAGGCGCGCGATGCGCTCGCTCACGACGTGCTCGCCGAGCTGAAGGCGATCTGCGCGCGCCGTGGCCTGCACCACCAGGTCGAGGAGACCATGCGTGCCGCTGCGGCGCCCAGTGCACCGGCCTGGCAGCGACGCTGGGAGCGCGCCGTCGAGTCGCTCGGCCTGCCGGTGTTCCGCATGCCCAGCGGCGCCGGCCACGACGCGATGAAGCTGCACGAGGTGATGCCGCAGGCCATGCTGTTCGTGCGCGGCCTGAACGCCGGCGTCAGCCACAACCCGCTGGAATCGACCACCAACGACGACGCCGACCTGAGCGTGCGCGCCTTCCAGCACCTGCTCGAACAACTCAACCAAGAACTCGCATGACCCCCTACCACCGACTCGACGACTGGATCGACGCTCATTTCGACGAGCAGGTGCGCACACTGCAAGCGCTCGTGCAGGTGCCCACCGACACGCCACCGGGCAACAACGCGCCGCACGCCGAGCGCACCGCCGAACTGCTGAAGGACTTCGGCTTCGAGGCTGAGAAGTACCCGGTGCCGGCCGACGCGGTGAAGGCGGCCGGCCTGGAGAGCCTCACCAACCTGATCGTGCGGCGCCGCTATGGGGACGGACGAACCGTCGCCCTCAACGCCCACGGCGACGTGGTGCCGCCCGGCGAAGGCTGGACGCACCCGCCCTACGGCGGCGAGGTGCACGACGGCAAGCTCTACGGCCGCGCCGCGGCGGTCAGCAAGTGCGACTTCAGCACCTACATCTTCGCCACCCGCGCGCTCGAGTCGCTCGGGCTGCCGCTCAAGGGCGGCATCGAGCTGCACTTCACCTACGACGAGGAGTTCGGCGGCGAACTCGGCCCCGGCTGGCTGCTGGAGAAGGGCTACACCAAGCCCGACCTGCTGATCGCCGCCGGCTTCAGCTACCAGGTGGTGACGGCGCACAACGGCTGCCTGCAGATGGAGGTGACCGTGCACGGCAAGATGGCGCACGCCGCCATTCCCGACAGCGGCGTCGACGCGCTGCAGGGCGCCACCGCCGTGCTCAACGCGCTGTATGCGCAGAACGTTCTCTACAAGCAGGTCACGTCCAAGGTACAGGGCATCAAGCACCCGTACCTCAACGTCGGCATGATCCAGGGCGGCACCAACACCAACGTCGTGCCGGGCAAGGTGGTACTCAAGCTCGACCGCCGCATGATCCCCGAGGAGAACCCGGGCGAGGTGGAAGCGACGATCCGCCGCGTGATCGAGGAGGCGGCGAAGCAGGTGCCTGGTGTCACCGTGGAGATCAAGCGCATGTTGCTGGCCCGCGCGCTGACGCCGCTGCCGGGCAACCAGCCGCTGGTCGAGGCGCTGTGCAGGCATGGCGAGGCAGTGTTCGGCGAGCCCATCCCCACCTCGGGCACGCCGCTGTACACGGATGTGCGCCTGTACTGCGAGCGCGGCATTCCGGCGGTGATCTACGGCGCCGGCCCGCGCACCGTGCTGGAGAGCAACGCCAAGCGCGCCGACGAGCACATCGTGCTGCAAGACCTGCGCCGCGCCACCAAGGTGGTGGCGCGCACGCTGCACGACCTGCTGAGCTGATTGTCGGAACCGGGCTGGTGCATCGTGCACCAGCCTGTGCGCGTCGCGCCGCGCACGCTTCTTGCGACTTCGGGGCATCCCACGAACGTTCCGGAGTCCTGCATGTTCCCGAAGTACCCCCCTTCGCGCCGCACGGCGCTGCTCGCCGCCGCGTCGATCGCCCTGCTCACCGCCCTGCCGCTGCGCGCGCAGGAAACACCGGTCAAGTTCCAGCTCGACTGGCGCTTCGAGGGCCCGTCGGCACTCTTCCTCGTTCCGGCCGCCAAGGGCTACTTCAAGGCCGAGAAACTCAACGTCACCATCGACGCCGGCAACGGCTCGGGCGGCACGGTCACGCGTGTCGCCTCGGGCACCTACGACATGGGCTTCGCCGACCTGGCGGCGCTGATGGAGTTCCACGCCAACAACCCGACCGCGCCGAACAAGCCGGTGGCGGTGATGATGGTCTACAACAACACGCCGGCCGCGGTGCTGGCGCTGAAGAAGAGCGGCATCAAGACGCCGGCCGACCTGTCCGGCAAGAAGCTCGGCGCGCCGGTGTTCGACGCCGGCCGCCGCGCCTGGCCGATCTTCGCCAAGGCCAACGGCGTCAACAACGTCGCCTGGACGGCGATGGACCCGCCGCTGCGCGAGACCATGCTGGTGCGCGGCGACATCGACGCGATCACCGGTTTCTCCTTCACCTCGCTGCTCAACCTCGAGGCGCGCGGCGTGAAGACGGAGGACATCGTCGTGCTGCCCTACTCGCAGCACGGCGTGAAGCTGTACGGCAACGTGATCATCGCCGGCGAGGACTTCCTCAAGAAGAACCCGGAGGCGGTGAAGGCCTTCCTGCGCGCCTTCACCAGGGGCGTGAAGGACGTCATCGCCGACCCGAAGGCGGCGACGGCTGCGGTCAAGGACCGTGATGGCATCGTCAACGCCGACCTGGAACTGCGCCGCCTGAAGCTCGCGCTCGACCAGACCGTGCTGACACCCGACGCCAAGGCCGAAGGCTTCGGCGACGTCAATGCCGGGCGCCTGGCGCTGATGGCCAGCCAGGTGTCGGATGCCTTCGCGACCAAGGAACGGGTGAACGCCAACGCGGTGTGGAACGCCAGCTTCCTGCCCAGCGTGAGCGACCGCGCGATCTTCAGGAAATGACCGCCTTCGTCGATTTTCACGACGTCTGGCTGGCCTACAACGACGAGTTGCTGGCCCAGGGCCAGTTCGCCGTCGAAGCCATCGACCTGAAGGTCAAGGAAGGCGAGTTCATCGCCATCGTCGGGCCCTCGGGCTGCGGCAAGAGCACCTTCATGAAGCTGGCCACCGGGCTGAAGCGGCCGAGCAAGGGCACGGTGATCATCGGCGGCCAGCAGGTCACCGGGCCGCTGAAGATCACCGGCATGGCCTTCCAGGCGCCCAGCCTGCTGCCCTGGCGCACGACGCTGGACAACGTGCTGCTGCCGCTGGAGATCGTCGAGCCCTACCGATCGAACTTCCGCAGCAAGCGCAGCGAGTACGCCGCCAAGGCGCGTGCGCTGCTGGCCAGCGTCGGCCTGGCCGGCTATGAAGACAAGTTCCCCTGGCAGCTCTCCGGCGGCATGCAGCAGCGCGCCAGCATCTGCCGCGCGCTGATCCACGAGCCGAAGATGCTGCTGCTCGACGAGCCCTTCGGCGCCCTGGATGCGTTCACCCGCGAGGAGCTGTGGTGCATCCTGCGCGACCTGCAGGCGGCGCAGAGGTTCAACGTCATCCTGGTCACGCACGACCTGCGCGAGAGCGTGTTCCTCGCCGACACCGTCTACGTGATGAGCAAGAGCCCGGGCCGCTTCGTCGTCAGGCGCGAGATCGAGCTGCCGCGCCCGCGCGACCTGGAGATCACCTACACCGCACCGTTCACCGACATCGTCCATGAGCTGCGCGGGCACATCGGTGCGATCAGAAAGCCGGCAGGCGGGCTGCCGGAGGTGGCGCCATGAGCAAGTCGCCTCTGGAGCGCGCCGCGCCGCTGCTGCTGCTGATCGCCACGCTGCTGGTCTGGCAGATCATCTGCTCGGCCTTCAAGGTCAGCGAGTTCATCTTCCCCAGCCCGGCGCACATCGCCGAGGCGACCTGGGAACACCGCTGGACCATCCTCGGTCATGCCTGGCGCACCTTCTGGGTAACGATGGTCGGATTCGCCATCGCCATCGTGGTCGGCGTGCTGCTGGGCTTCCTGATGGGCAGCTCACGGCTGGCCTACGACGCGATGTACCCGCTGATGACCGGCTTCAACGCGCTGCCCAAGGCGGCCTTCGTGCCGATCCTGGTGGTGTGGTTCGGCATTGGTGTCGGCCCGGCGGTGCTGACCGCCTTCCTGATCAGCTTCTTTCCCATCATGGTCAACATCGCCACCGGGCTGGCGACGCTGGAGCCCGAGCTGGAGGACGTGCTGCGTGTGCTCGGCGCCAAGCGCTGGGACGTGCTGATGAAAGTCGGCCTGCCACGCTCCATGCCCTACTTCTACGGCTCGCTGAAGGTGGCGATCACGCTGGCCTTCGTCGGCACCACGGTCAGCGAGATGACGGCCAGCAACGAGGGCATCGGCTACCTGCTGATCAGCGCCGGCAGCTCGATGCAGATGGGCTTGGCATTCTCGGGCCTGGTGGTGGTCGGCTTGATGGCGATGGTGATGTACGAGCTGTTCTCGGTGGTCGAGAAGCGCACCACGGCTTGGGCGCACCGCGGGTCGCAGAACCATTGATGTCGATTCACAGTCAAGGGCTCGGAAAGTCGCGCGAGCGAGCGGCGGTTCGCTTCCCTTTGCTGGAGTTCAACATGTGCTGTGCGGGTTGAGGTCGGAGCGGCAAAGGCGCGCCCGGGCAGGCTCCGGCGCTTCGCTTCGGCGGTCGGTGCTGCGCACCGACTCCCCTGCGATGCTCGGTCTCGTGGCCCGTCGCAGAACTCACTTCGCGACCTGCGGTCGCTGCGTTCAAACAACCGCGACGAGTCAGACAACGATGCGCGCTGCGCGCGCGGCCACGAGCCCTGTGCTTCTCGGCGCCGCAGAGGCGCGCCTCCCCCTGCCCGGGCGCGCCTTTGCTGAACCATCGGTGGCATGCCGGTCGAGGCACCACCAGTGGTGGACTTCGCGGCAGGCGCTGCCCGCTGGGGGCGATTTGGGCGGCGACGAGAAGGCGAGCAGGGACTCAAGCAGTCCAGTGGACTGCTTGTGCCTTGCGAGCGGTCGGGCCC
>NZ_CALRZC010000191.1:0-16556 GCF_943372545.1 Variovorax sp. YR752
GGGCCTTGCATTCGACCAGAAATGAGGTCGCGGGGTCGGTCAGCCCTTCTTGGCTTCGCCGGTCAGGAAGGTCGCGACCTGCAGCACCTTGGCCATGCTGCCGGCGGTTTCGCCGTCGACATACCAGCGGCCTGCCACGGCCAGGGCCGGCACGCCGGCGACCTTGTAGGCCTCGGTCTGTTGCGCGGCGCGGCGGGCCTTGCTGGCCACGCCGAAGGACGCAAAGGTTTCCTTGAACTTGGCGCCGTCGAGGCCGGCACGCTCGGCCCAGGCCTGGATGTTGGCTTCGCCGTTCAGGTTCTGGCGCTGCGCGTGGATCGCGGCGAACACCTTCGAGTGGTATTCCTCCAGCTTGCCCATGGCTTCGAGCGTGAAGTACAGGCGCTGCTTGGCCTCGACGTCGTTGCCCACGAAGGGCACCGGGATGCGGCGGAACGCCACTTCCTTCGGGGCTGCCTTGACCCAGGCTTCGAGCGAGGGCTCGAAGTCGTTGCAATGCGGGCAGTTGTACGAGAAGAACTCGACCACCTCGATCTTGCCGGCCGGTGCATCGACCGGCACGCGCTTGTCGAGCACGAGGAAATCGGTGCCGGCCTTGGGGGCGCGCTGGGCGTGTGCCGGAACGGCAGCCAGCGAAAGCAGCCCGATCGAAGTGGCGGCCAGCGAAAAGTCACGACGTTTCATGGAAAAGGTTCTCCTGTGGGTACCGCAGACAGAGCCGGCGCGCTGCCGGGAGTTCCCCGTCGGCGGCGCGCCCGAGGCGCTGGAATTGACAAAACAGCGTGCGGCAGATGCCGCGCGGGCGAGAGCTTAAAGGCTGTTCAAGAAAGACGTTGGTCAGCGCTGCACGCGCACCAGCGCCGATTCAAGACCGCCGCCGTCGAGCCGTTCCTTGAGCCGGTCGGCGTCGTCCTTCTTGTTGAACGGACCGGCGCGCACGCGGTAGACCGTGCGACCGGCCTGCTCGCGCTCGGTGACCTTGGCCTCGACGCCCATCAGCGACAGCTTGGCGCGTTGCGCCTCGGCGTCGTCGGTGGTGCGGAAGGCGCCGGCCTGCACGAAGTACATGAAGGGGTCGGCACCCGACGGCGACGGTGCGGCGGCCGTGTGGCTCGGCGCGGCGGACGCGGTGGTCGTGCTGCCGCCACCCGAACGGGCCCGGGCGAGGTCGCCCAGCGGATCGTTCGACGACGGCAGGGCGTTGGCTTCGGCCGGCACCGGCGCGGGGCGCGCCGGCTTGGGCGCCACCACCACAGGGGCGGGCGCGGTGACGGGCGCGGCGGCGGTGGGCGGCGTGCCCGGTGCCACGGTGACGGGGGCGCCGGTGATCGGGTTGACCGGGCCGGTGGCCGTGGCGGCCGGCGGCGTGGCAGCCGGCTTGGGCGCGCCGGCCTTGCCGGCCAGCGGTGCGTTCGGGTCCCAGTCGCGGTTCTTGCGGGCTTCGGCTTCGTCCTGCTCGGCACCGCCGCGTTGCGTCTTGTTGACGAACGGGATCGGCACCTTGGTGACGTAGACCGCGATGCCCAGGGCGACGCCCAGACCGAGCACCAGACCGATGATGAGTCCGATGACGATGTTGCCGCGTTGTCTGCTTGTCTTCTTCATGTTCAGAGGGTGATTCACATCTTGCTCGGCGCACTGACGCCGAGGATCGCGAGGCCATTGTGCAGCACCTGCGCAGCCGCTGCGACGAGTGCAAGACGCGCCAGCTTGACCGGCTCGTCGTCCACCAGGATGCGCTCGGCATCGTAGTAGCTGTGGTAGCTGGCCGCGAGTTCGCGCAGGTAGAAAGTCACGTCGTGCGGAGCGAAATCCTTCGCCGCTGCCGTCAGCATGGCCGGGTACTTGGCCAGCAGCAACATCAGCGCCTGGGCCGCCGGGCTGTCCAGCGGCGACAGGTCGACCGCCTTGAGCGTGGCCACGTCGCCGCCCCAGGCCGCGAGCACCGAGCAGATGCGCGCGTGGGCGTACTGCACGTAGTACACGGGGTTGTCGTTGTTCTTGGCCACCGCGAGGTCGACGTCGAAGGTGTATTCGGTGTCGGGCTTGCGGCTGAGCAAAAAGAAGCGCACGGCATCGGTGCTGGTCCACTCGATCAGGTCGCGCAGCGTGACGTAGCTGCCGGCGCGCTTGCTGATCTTGACCTCTTCGCCGCCCTTCATGACGCGCACCATGGTGTGCAGCACGTAGTCGGGGTAGCCCTCGGGAATGCCTTCACCCGCGGCCTGCAGGCCGGCGCGCACGCGCGCGATGGTGCCGTGGTGATCGGTGCCCTGGATGTTCACGACCTTGTGGAAGCCGCGCTCCCACTTGGCGATGTGGTACGCGACGTCGGGCACGAAGTACGTGTACGTGCCGTCCTGCTTCTTCATCACGCGGTCTTTGTCGTCGCCGTAGTCGGTCGACTTCAGCCACAGCGCGCCATCCTGTTCGTAGGTCTTGCCGGCGGCCACGAGCTTGGCCACGGCCGCCTCGACGCGGCCGCTGGTGTAGAGGCTGGACTCGAGGTAGTAGTTGTCGAAGCGCACGCGGAAGGCCTGCAGATCGAGGTCCTGCTCGCGGCGCAGGTAGGCCACGGCGAATTCGCGGATGCTGTCCAGGTCGTCGATATTGCCGCTGGCGGTGTACTCGCGGTCGTCCGACTTGACGGTCTTCTTCGCCTTGAAGTCTTCGGCGATGTCGGCGATGTAGTCGCCGTTGTAGGCCGGGGCTTTTTCGCCGCTGGGCCACTCGGGGTCGCCGGGCTTGAAGCCCTTGGCGCGCAGCTGCGTGCTGTTGGCCAGCGTCTGGATCTGCACGCCGGCGTCGTTGTAATAGAACTCGCGCCACACGCTCTCGCCCTGCGAGGCCTGCAGGTTGCAGATGGCGTCGCCCAGCGCCGCCTGGCGGCCGTGGCCGACGTGCAGCGGGCCGGTCGGGTTGGCCGACACGAACTCGACCAGCACCTTCTGGCCCGTGGCCGGCTGGCGGCCGAAGGCTTCGCCGGCGTCCAGCACTTCGCGCACGATCTGCTGCTTGGCGGCGGCCTTGAGGCGGATGTTGAGGAAGCCGGGGCCGGCGATCTCGATCGCCTCGACCCATTGGCCGAAAGCGGGGGTGGCGAGCAGCGCAGCGCTCAGTTCGTCGGCCAGTTCGCGGGGCTTGCGCCCCAGCGGCTTGGCGAGTTGCATGGCGGCGGTGCTGGCGAAATCGCCGTGCGCCGCCACCTTGGGCGACTCGAACGCGGCTTTGGCACCGGCGCCGGGAGAGAGGGTTTCGAGCGTGTTCGCGAGCGCCGCGAGCAGCTCCTGTTTGACCAATAGCATCTGTGAATTTTACCGGGGGCAAACCCGGACCCAGTTAACGATCGTCATCCGATGGGCGATGTCGCCCGTTAGGATGGTCGGCCCCAAGGCGGGGCGTCTGTCACAACCCAACCTTGCAAGGACATATCCATCATGAAGAAGCTCCTTTCCCTGGTCGCCTCCACCATCGCGCTCGGCGCCTGCCTGTCGTTCAGCGCCTACGCGCAGGACAAGGCACCCGCACCGGTCGTGGCCCCTGCCGCAGCCGCCGCACCTGCGGCAGCCCCTGCCGCCGCGGCCGCGCCCGCCGGTGGTGCCAGCTGCGATGCCAAGGCCATCGACAAGAACGGCAAGCCCCTGGCCGGCGCTGCCAAGAACAGCTTCATGAAGAAGTGCACCAAGGAAGCCGCCGCGCCCGCCTGCGCCGCCAAGGCCATCGACAAGAACGGCAAGGCCCTGGCCGGTGCCGCCAAGAACAGCTTCATGAAGAAGTGCGAAGCCGGCGCCGCCAAGGCCTGATCCGGCGCAGCGCCGTGTGGCGCTGACATTTGTTACTCCCGAAGGGCCCGCTCGTGCGGGCCTTTTCTTTTGTCTTTGGTGTTGATTACTTGCCGAAGCCGCGCGCCAGGAACACCGCGACCAGCGGGATCAGCGCGATCAGGTGCGCCTGGATCATCACCAGCTTGCGCGTCTTCAGGATGTCGGCCTCCGCGGGCAGCTTGCCCGTGGAACGCAGCGTCTTGCGCCAGCGGAAATAAGTCAGCGTCGGAAAGATCGACAGCACGCCCACGATGATGAACAGCGTGAGCTTCACGTGCAGCAGCGGGTTGGTCCAGTACCAGGCCGTGCCCTTCACGCCCCACCACGTGCGTGCGATGCCGGTGGCCAGCACCGCGATGGCGGCGATGCCGTAGACCATGTCGACCTTGGCCAGCCGCTCGACCACGGCGGCATTGAGCCATTGCACGCGGCACAGCGCGGCTTCACTGGAGATGAACACGACCATCGTGAGGATGGCCAACAGATGCAGGTAGGCGAGGATGGCTTCGAGGGTCATCGGAAACTTTCTTCATCGGGGTTGCAAGCAAATGCAAAAAGCATTGTGCCGCCCGGTCACGATTTCAGGACCGCCCGCCCCAGAATTCCGGCTGCCCGTACTGCGCTTTGAGGAAATCAAGCCACAGTCGCACGCGCAGCGGCAGGTGCTTGGCGCCTGCGAACACCGCATAGATGCCGTTGGGCGGCGCGGCGAAGTCGTCGAGCAGGGGCACGAGCAGGCCGGCGTCGATCTCGGCCTCGACCTCCCAGGTGCTGCGCCAGGCGATGCCGTGGCCCGCGAGGCACCAGTCGTGCAGCACCTGGCCGTCGGAACAATCGAGCGGGCCGCTGGGGCGCAGGTGGATGAGTTCCTGCGCGCCCTCTTCATTGGTAATGCGAAAGGCCCAGCCGCGCGTCTGCGAGGCGTCGCTCGACAGCGTGAGGCAGGCAAAGCGCGACAGCTCGCCCGGGTGCTTCGGCGTGCCATGGCGGCGCAGGAATTCGGGCGTGGCCACGCAGCGGCGGCGGTTGTCGGCCAGGCGCACGCTCACCAGCGACGAGTCGGGCAGGTCGCCCACGCGCACGGCGCAATCGAAGCTCTCGCCCGTGACGTCGACCACGCGGTCGCTGAGGTTCAGCGAGATCGTCACCTCGGGATGCAGCGCATGAAAGCGCGGCACCAGCGGCGCGACGTGGCGGCGGCCGAAGCCGGCCGGCGCCGTCACGCGCAGGTGGCCGCTGGCCTTCACGCCGCCGGCGCTCACGCTGGCCTCGGCGTTCGCGAACTCGGTCAGCAGGCGCTGGCAGTCTTCGAGGAAAGCGCTGCCTTCGTGCGTGAGCGTGATGCGGCGCGTGGTGCGCACCAGCAGCTTGACGCCCAGGCGCTCTTCGAGCGCGTCGATGCGCCGGCCCATGATCGCGGGCGCCACGCCTTCCGCCTTGGCCGCCGCGGTGAGGCTGCCGCGGGTCGCGACCGAGACAAAGGATTCGAGCTGCTTGAGGCGGTCCATGGCGCGGGAACTATATCGCCCGCCACCGCCGACTCAATCGCCGGCCGTGACGCCCTGCGCCCGCAGCGCGGCGATGTCATCGTCGCTGTAGCCCACTTCCTTCAGCAGCGCCTCGCTGTGCTCGCCGATGTGCGGCGGCTGCAGCCGGATGCCGGGGCGCTCGCCGCCCAGCGTGAACGGCGCGAGCGGCACCTTGGCCATGTGGCCGTCGTTCATGCGCACGGGCGCAAGGCCGCCGGTGGCATTGAGGTGCGGGTCGTCGAACAATTCCTGCGGCTTGGTGATGGGCGCGAAGGGCAGCTCGTTCTGCTCGAACACCGCGCTGAGCTCGGCCGCGCTGTGGTTCGCGAGGTGCGAGCGCAGGATCGGCATCATCCAGTCGCGCGCGCGCACACGGTCGTTGTTGGTCTTCAGGCGCGGGTCGGCCAGCATCTCCTCGAGGCCGAAGGCCTTGCAGAAGATGGCCCACTGCTTGTCGCTCACCGCCGCCAGGAAGATCTGCTCGCCGTCCTTCACGGTGAACACGTCGTACACGGCCCAGGCCGAGATGCGGCTGGGCATCGGGTCGGCGGCCTTGCCCGTGGCGGCGAACTGCATCATGTGCTGCGCGACCAGGAACACGTTGTTCTCGAACAGCGCGGACTGCACCTCACAGCCCTTGCCGGTGAGCTCGCGCTGGCGCAGCGCAGCCATCGCACCGATGGCGCCGAACATGCCGCCCATGATGTCGTTCACGCTGGTGCCCGCGCGCAGCGGGTCGCCCGCGCGGCCGGTCATGTAGGCCAGGCCGCCCATCATCTGCACCACCTCGTCGAGGGCAGTGCGGTGGTCGTACGGGCCTGGCAGAAAGCCCTTGTGGCTCACGTAGATGAGGCGCGGGTTGAGCTTGGCCAGCGTGTCGTAGTCGAGCCCCAGCTTCTTCATCGTGCCGGGCTTGAAGTTCTCGCTCACGATGTCGGCGGTGGCGATGAGGCGCAGCGCGGCTTCCACGCCCTCGGGCTTCTTCAGGTCGAGCGCGATGCTCTTCTTGTTGCGGTTGAAGGTCGGGAAGAAGCCCGAGCCCGAGCCCAGCAGGCGGCGCGTGTTGTCGCCCTCGATGGGCTCGACCTTGATGACCTCGGCGCCCAGGTCGGCCAGCAACAGGCCGCAGGTCGGGCCCATGACCATGTGGGTGAACTCGACGACGCGCACGCCGGCGTAAGGCAAGGGATTGGCTTCAGACATGTGCAATGTGTTCCTGGACAAAGCCCTTGGGCAGGCCGGCTTCGGGCGCCATGCCGTAGACCGGCTCACCGGGCAGGCCGGCCTTGAGCGGCGCGCGCGCCGCGATGAGTTTTTCGAGATCGATGCCGGTGCGCACGCCCATGGCTTCGAACATGAAGACGAGGTCTTCGGTGACCGCATTGCCCGACGCACCCGGCGCATAGGGGCAACCGCCGAGGCCGCCGAGCGAGGCGTCGAAGGTGCGCACGCCCTCGTCCCACGCCGCCAGGCAGTTCGCGATGCCCAGGCCGCGCGTGTTGTGCATGTGGGCGGCGCCCGCGTGCACGCCGATCTCGGCGCGCAGCCGCTTGAAGAGGCGGCGCACCTGCGCGGGGTTGGCGTAGCCCACGGTGTCGGACAGGCCCGATTCGTCGGCGCCGGCCTCGATGCATTGCGCGGCGAGGCGGATCACGTCGTCTTCGGGCACCAGTCCCTGCAGCGTGCAGCCGAAGGCGGTGGAGATGCCGGCCTCGAGCTTCACCTGCGGCGCGATGGCGCGGCGCAGCTCGGCAATGGCGCGCACCTCTTCGACCATCTCGGTCGGCGTCTTGCGCACGTTGGCCAGCGAGTGCGCCACGCTGGCCGACACCGGCATCGTGAGCTTGTGCACGCCGGCTTCGAGCGCAGCCTGTGCGCCCTTGCGGTTGGGCACCAGCGCCATCACCACGAGGCCGGGCAGCGTGACCGCGTGGCGCACCACCTCGGCGGCGTCGGCCATCTGCGGCAGCAGCTTCGCGGGCACGAACGAGGCGACCTCGATCTCGCGCACGCCGGCGGCGTACAGCGCGTCGATCCAGCGCAGCTTGTCGGCCGTGGGCATGGTGGCCTTCACGGATTGCAGGCCGTCGCGCGGACCGACCTCGCTGATGAGGACGTCGGGGGAGGTCATCGGGTGCTTCCTTGACTGTTCTATCTTGCAGAACTACATTCTGTTAAATAGAATTAAATCGGCAAGCCTGCCGACTGTCAAGCCACGCCATGCCCCGCAAAGCCCAGAACGAATCGGTGTCCGACCTCAACGCCGCCCCCGGCGGCGCCGCCGCGGTCGACCGTGCGCTGAGCCTGCTGTCGGCCTTCCAGCCCGGCGACGAGGCGCTGTCGCTCGCGCAGTTTGCCGAGCGCACGCAGCTCTACAAGAGCACGGTGCTGCGGCTGCTGGCCTCGCTCGAACATGCACGGCTCATCCGCCGGCAGGACGACGGGCGCTATGCGCTGGGGCTGGAGATCGCGCGGCTGCACGGGCTGTATGCAGCGTCGCAGTCGCTCGACCGCCTCGTGCTGCCGGTGCTGCGCACGCTGGCCGCGGCCACCGGCGAGAGCGCGGCATACCACGTGCGGCAGGACCAGGGCGACAGCTGGGTGCGGCTGTGCCAGTTCCGCGTCGATTCGTCGCATGTAGTGCGCGACCACGTGCGCGCGGGCGACCTGCTGCCCAACGACCGGGGCGCGGGCGCGCGCGTGCTGATCGCCTTCGGGCCCGAGGCCGAACGGCCGCGCGGCGCGAAGGAGCGCAAGTTGTACGACGCGATCCGCGCGCAAGGCTATTGCGCGCTGGTGGGCGATCGCACGGCCGAGCTCGCGGGCATCTCGGCGCCGGTGTTCCATGCGGATGGCAGCTTGGCCGCGGCAGTCACGTTGACGATGCCGACGCACCGCTACGACGAGAGCTACATCGAGCCCGTGCGCGCAGCGGCGAAGGAACTTTGCGGGCAGGTGTGACCTGACGGTCTTGCTCCTTCCCCTTCCGGGGGAAGGTTGGGATGGGGGCACGCGGCCTTTGAAAAAAGCCGCGGCGCATCGCTCAGCGCAGCGCCGCCAGCAACGCCTCGTTCTGCGCCGGCAGCCCGATGCTCACGCGCAGCCATTGCGGCAGGCCATACGGGCCAAGCAGCGAAACCTCGATGCCGGCGGCCAGCAGGCGCGCGTGCACGGCGGACGCATCGCCGACCTGCACCATCAGGAAGTTGCCCGACGACGGAACGTACGGCAGGCCCAGCGCGGTGAAGCCCGCGGCAAGCTGGTCGCGCCCGGCGGTGTTGAGTTCATAGGTGCGCGCCAGAAAGTCCGCGTCGCCCAGCGCCGCCACGGCCGCGGCCTGGGCCGGCGTCGTCACGTTGAAGCGCGGGCGCTGCGCGTTCATGCGCGCCGTGAGCGCCGGCTGCGACACGCCGTAGCCGATGCGCAGCCCCGCCAGGCCGAAGGCCTTGGAGAAGGTGCGGGCCACGATCAGGTTCGGCAGGCGGCGCACCCACTCGATGCTGTCGTAGCGCTGCGCGGGCGCGAGGTACTCGGTGTAGGCCTCGTCGAGCAGCACCGTCACATGCGCGGGCACCGATTGCAGAAAGTCGCGCAGCGGCGCAGCATCGATGAAGGTGCCGGTCGGGTTGTTCGGGTTGGCGACAAAGACGAGCTTCGTGTCGTCGCCGATGGCGGCGCGCATCGCGTCCAGGTCGTGGCCGAAGTCGCGCGAGGGCACGACGGTGGCGCGCGCGTGGGCGTGCGCCGTGGCCGCCGCGTAGACGATGAAACCGTACTGCGAATAGACGACGTTCTCGCCCGGCTTCAGGCTGACCTGCGCCGCCAGTTCGAGAATCTCGCTCGATCCGCTGCCCAGCGTGAGCCATTCGGGCGGCACGTCGAGCCGCGCGGCCAGCGCCTGCTTGAGCGCCGTGCCGTTGCTGTCGGGGTAGTTGCCCGCGCCTTCGAGGGCGGCAGCGGCGGCGCGGCGGGCCGACTCGGGCATGCCGAGCGGGTTTTCGTTGGAAGCCAGGAGGATCATTGCGGCGGGAGCTGATTATTTAAGAAGTTAAATATATACAGCTGCCACCGCCCCGGCCTCAGGGCCTACCCTTTGACGCTGCGCTGTGGCCTCCATCGATTACATGCATTTTTGTCACAGATAAATCTCACTTTCGGCTCTTACTGGCTCGCAAAGTATCGAATACAGTTCTCGCATGGCTTCACCTGGGGCAGTTCTCTTTGACGCTTACGGCACCCTGTTCGACGTGTACAGCGTCGGGCAGGCGGCCGAGCGCCTGTTCCCCGGCCAGGGGCCCGCGCTGGCCGTGGCCTGGCGCGACAAGCAGATCGAATACACCCGCCTCGTGACCACCAGCAACGACGGCGCGCACTACCGCCCGTTCAGCGAACTCACGCGCGCCGCCCTGCGCTACAGCGCCAAGCGGCTGGGCCTGGCACTGAGCGACGCCGCCGAGCAGGAGCTGATGGACGCCTACCGCACGCTCGCCGCCTTCGAAGAAAGCCGCGAAGTGCTGCAGGCGCTGAAGGCGCGCGGCGTGGTCACCGGCATCCTGTCGAACGGCGACCCCGGCATGCTCGACGCCGCCGTGCGCAGCGCCGGCCTGCACGGCCTGCTCGACCACGTGCTGAGCGTGGACGGCATCCGCAAGTACAAGACCCATCCCGAGGCCTACCGGCTCGGCGTCACGGCCACCGGCCTGCCGCCCGCGCAGATCGCCTTCGTGAGCTGCAACGGCTGGGACGCCCTGGGCGCCACCTGGTACGGATTTCGCACGCTCTGGGTCAACCGCTACCAACTGCCTTTCGAAGAACTGGGCACGTCCCCCGAGCGCACCGGCCAGAGCCTGCGCGACGTGCTCGCCTTCTTCTGACCAAGGCCCTCCCCGATTTCCATTTTTTTTGCATTGCGTTCCCAAGGAGAAAACACATGACCGACCGCACCACCGCCCACCGACTCCAGGTCGCGACCGAACTGCACCGCTTCGTCGAAGAAAAAGTCCTGCCCGCCAGCGGCGTGGCCAGCGACGTGTTCTGGAAGGGCTTCGACGCCATCGTCCATGACCTCGCGCCCAAGAACGTCGCCCTGCTCGCCGAGCGCGACCGCCTGCAGAGCGAACTCGACGCCTGGCACAAGAAGAACCCCGGCCCGATCGCCGACATGCCGGCCTACCGCGCCTTCCTGGAAAAGATCGGCTACCTGCTGCCGCAGCCCAAGGGCGTGAAGGCCACCACGGCCAACGTCGACTCCGAACTCGCGCTGCAGGCCGGCCCGCAGCTGGTGGTGCCGATCCTGAACGCACGCTACGCCCTCAACGCCGCCAACGCGCGCTGGGGTTCGCTGTACGACGCGCTGTACGGCACCGACGCCATTCCCGAAACCGGCGGCGCCGAAAAGGGCAAGGGCTACAACCCCGTGCGCGGCGCCAAGGTCATCGAGTTCGCGCGCAATGTGCTCGACCAGGCCGCACCGCTGGCCAACGGCTCGCACAAGAACGCCACCGGCTACAGCGTGAAGGACGGCCAGCTGGTCGTCGCGCTGCAGAGCAGCACCACCGGCCTGGCCGATGCGTCGCAGTTCATCGGCTACCAGGGCGACGCGGCCGCGCCGTCGTCGGTGCTGCTCAAGCACAACGGCATCCACCTGGACATCCGCATCGACCGCAGCACCGCCATCGGCAAGAGCGATGCGGCCGGCGTGAGCGACCTCGTGCTCGAAGCCGCGCTCTCGACCATCCTCGACCTGGAAGACTCGGTGGCCGTGGTCGACGCGGCCGACAAGGTCGTCGCGTACGCGAACTGGCTGGGCATCGTGCAGGGCACGCTGACCGAAGAAGTCGCCAAGGGCGGCAAGACCTTCAGGCGCGGCCTGAACGCTGACCGCGAATACACCGGCGCCAACGGCCAGCCGCTGAAGCTGCACGGCCGCTCGCTGATGTTCCTGCGCAACGTGGGCCACCTGATGACCAACCCGGCCATCCTGTACGAAGGCGGCAAGGAAATCCCCGAAGGCATCCTGGACGCCGTGGTCACCACCACCATCGCGATGATCGACGTCAAGCGCAAGGGCAACTCGCGCACCGGCAGCATCTACATCGTGAAGCCCAAGATGCACGGCCCGGCCGAGGTCGCCTTTGCCAGCGAGCTGTTCGGCCGCGTCGAGCAGCTGCTCGGCCTGCCCGCCAACACCGTCAAGCTCGGCATCATGGACGAGGAGCGCCGCACCAGCGTGAACCTGCAGGCCTGCATCGCCGAGGCCGCTGCGCGCGTGGCCTTCATCAACACCGGCTTCCTCGATCGCACCGGCGACGAGATGCACACCGCCATGCAGGGCGGCCCGATGATCCGCAAGGGCGACATGAAGTCCAGCGCCTGGATCGGTGCCTACGAAAAGAACAACGTGCTCGTCGGCCTGAACTGCGGCCTGCGCGGCAAGGCGCAGATCGGCAAGGGCATGTGGGCCATGCCCGACCTGATGGCCGCGATGCTCGAACAGAAGATCGCGCACCCCAAGGCCGGCGCCAACACCGCCTGGGTGCCCTCGCCCACCGCCGCCACGCTGCACGCACTGCACTACCACCAGGTCAGCGTGACCGCGGTGCAGCAAGAGCTGGAAAAGATCGACGCCGAAGGCGAGCGCGAGAACATCCTGAACGCGCTGCTGCAGGTGCCGATCGCTGCCGAAGCCAAGTGGACCGACGCCGAGAAGCAACAGGAAATCGACAACAACGTGCAGGGCATCCTGGGCTACGTGGTGCGCTGGGTCGACCAGGGCGTGGGCTGCTCGAAGGTGCCCGACATCCACAACGTCGGCCTCATGGAAGACCGCGCCACGCTGCGCATCTCGAGCCAGCACATCGCCAACTGGCTGCTGCACGGCGTGGTCACGAAGGCGCAGGTCGACGAGGCCTTCCAGCGCATGGCCAAGGTGGTCGACGAGCAGAACGCCGGCGACGCGCTGTACCAGCCGATGGCTGGCCACTTCGACACCTCGGCCGCCTACAAGGCCGCGCAAGACCTCGTGTTCAAGGGCATCGAGCAGCCCAGCGGCTACACCGAGCCGCTGCTGCACGCCTGGCGCCTGAAGGTCAAGGCCGCGGCCTGACGCGCGCCCTGCGCAGTGCCGGCAACCGCTGGCGCTGACGCCTCGGAGACAGCAAACGAACGGCGCCCTCGGGCGCCGTTCTGCATGGTGCGCGACATGCCGGTAGCATCGACGCCGCCTTCCTTTTCTCTCTCCGGTCTCCGTCTCTTTCGATGAACAAGCACGCGGCATCGCCGTCCCCGACCCGCTGGTCGACCTCGGCCGCCGGCATGCTGGTCGCACTGGCCACCGCCTTCGCGCTGAGCCAGGCCTTTCGCACCGTCGGCGCCATGATGGCCACGCCGCTCACGCAGCACTTCGGCCTCACGCCGCAGGCGCTCGGCACCTGGGCCGGCACCTTCCATTTCACCTTCGGCATCATGCAGCTCGCGATGGGCGTGTCGATCGACCACTTCGGCGTGCGCCGCACCGTGCTCACCGCCTTTCCGCTCGCCATCGCGGGCGCCGCGTTGTGCACCGTGGCACCGGGCTTCGGTGCGCTGCTGCTGGGGCAGGCGCTGATCGGCGTGGGCTGCGCGCCGGCCTTCCTGGCCTGCACCGTGTTCATCGCGCGGCACTTCGAGGCCTCGCGCTTCACCGCCATGTCGGGGCTGGTGATGAGCCTCGCGGGCCTGGGCATCGTGTTCACCGGCACGCCGCTGGCGCTGCTGATCGAGGCCGCGTCGTGGCGCGCCGGCTATGCCGTGCTGACCGCCTTCGCCGTGCTCTCGTGGATCGTCATCTTCTGGCGCGTGCACGAGCCCGCACGCACGCCCGCAGCGCTCGCACCGGACGCACCCGCGCCCGAACGCCAGTCGCTGCGCCAGGCCGTGCGCGACCTGCTGCCGCTGTTCGCCATGCCGCACACCCTCGGCCTGCTGTGCTTCGCCTGCGTGTCGTATGCCGCCTTCATCACGCTGCGCGGCCTGTGGCTCGGCCCCGTGCTGCACTACCGCCACGGCCTCTCGCTCGTGGCCAGCGGCAACGTGGCGCTGGTGATGACCGTCGCCGGCATGGCCAGCCCCATGCTGTTCGGCCGCCTCGACCCCGGCGGTGCGCGCCGCACGCGCTGGATGATGCGCTGCGCCTTCGCCGGCGCAGCAATGTTCGCCGCCATGGCCCTCACGCAATCGCGCGCCATCGACATCGGCCTGCCGATCGTCTACGGCCTGTTGTCGGGCTACAGCGTGCTGCTGTACGCGTACACCAAGAACGCCTATCCGGCGGCGGTGACCGGCCGCGCGATGGCGCTGCTCAACATGGCGATGTTCCTCGGCGTCTCGCTGATGCAATGGACCACCGGCGTCGCCGCCTCCTGGGCCGTCGCCCACGGCACCGAGCCGTTCCGCGCGGTGTTCCTCACGGTGAGCGGGATGCTGGCGGCGGGGACGTTGGCGTTTCTGCTGCTGCCGCGGGCGAAGGTGCCGGTGCGTCCGACGCCCTGATCGCCGATCACGCTGCCTCACGTCACATCACCCAACCGCGCCCGCACCTCGCGTCGGCTCAGCTGGCGCTTGGCGACGGCATAGACATCGTGACGCCCGTACATGTCGAAGTGCGTGGGCAGGCCCGGCGCGGAACGTCGCGCCGCACCGCAGCGCGTGACCATGCAGCGGCGCAGCACGTCGTAGCACTTGGGCTCTGGCTGCGCCGCGCTTGTGCGCTCGGGAAACTGCGCCAGCACGACCTCGAACCAGCAACCCTCGACGCAGTGCCACTGCGTGCTTTCGTCGATCACGTGGTAGACCGCATACGGCGTGTCGCCGCGCCGCCCGGCCCGGTCCACACGACGCGCCGCACGCGCTTCGCGCAATCGCCGGTTCGGCAACAGGATGCCGGTGACCGGATGCACGAACAGCTCGACGCCCGGCGCTTCGTGCAGCGGCACGCCGGGCCGGTCTCCCCAGCGGTAGGGCCGCACCCGCACTTCGCCGTCGCACATCACCGCGTCGCGCGCCACGAAATCGTCGACGTGCAGAAAGATGTGCGCCTGCACCGTGCTGCGGCGATCGATGCCCGCGCACAATTCGGCGTACACCTTGTCCCACGGCCGGTGCACCTGCTTGTGCAGCCAGCGTTTGAGCGGCTGGAGGTTTTCGCTCAGCCACTTCGGATGCTGCAGGCCGCGCTTCATTCCCAGGTGCGAACCTCGCTCGGGGCTGTTGCGCCACGGGCGGCCATCGCCCTGCACGCGCCAGCCGCCGCGCGGACGCTCGACGATCACCTTGTCCATGTCGTCACGCATCGTCGGCCCTCCGCCTGAAATCGCGCGCGGCCTTCTGCAGCGCCACCTTCTGCGCGCGCCGCTCGGCGCGGTGGGTGCGCAGGTGGCGGCCCGCGCCCTGGCTGGATTCGCGGCGGGCCATCGCGGCCACCACGGGATTGCGCGGTGCCGACGCGGGCACCGCAAAGTAGAACCGGCCCAGACGCTTGTCGTCGTCGCGGGCCTTTCGTTGAGCACTCATGTGCGCACACTCCGAAAGAAACAAAAAGGCCCCGGCGAATGCAGTTGCGCGCGGGGCCCTTGTCGATTCGGCCGCGGCGGATGCGAAGGTGCACATCCGGCCGGGGCGGTCGGTGTGCGTCAGGTGTTCAGTGAACGGTTCATTGAATGGTGTTCTCGCCCGGGAGGTTGATCGTCGCCGTGCGTGGTGTCGGAAAAAACTGTCGCTGAAAAAGGAAGGGCGGATTCTGGCGAGGGCTCGCGCCGTGCGCAAGCGGGGCGCGCAGTGCTGTGGCGCAAAGCTGACACGGTCGCGTGCCTCGGGTTCATTGAACCCACGCCGGTTGAATCCGCTTGGCGCATCGCGCCGTATGGCATCTCAAGCGCATCGCGCCTCCGTGCTGTTGGCGGTTTCCACAGAGCCCTTTCTTTCCAGGAGACATCCATGAAAAAACTCGTGATCGCACTCGGCGTGTCGGTGTTGCTCGGCGCGTGCGCCGGCAGTGGCATGAGCAATGCCAGCAGCAGTGCCGCCACCCCCATGGTCGGCGGTGCGCCGATGTACCCGACGAAGGACATCGTCGACAACGCGGTGAATTCGAAGGACCACACGACGCTGGTCGCGGCGGTGAAGGCGGCCGACCTCGTGGCCACGCTCAAGAGCCCGGGCCCGTTCACGGTGTTCGCGCCGACCAACGCCTCGTTCGCGGCACTGCCGGCCGGCACGGTCGACACGCTGCTCAAGCCCGAGAACAAGGCCACGCTCACCCAGGTGCTGACCTACCACGTGGTGCCCGGTCGCATGGACAGCGCGGCGCTGACGAGCGCGATCAACGCGGGCGGCGGCAAGGCGATGCTGAAGACCGCGAGCGGCGGCACGCTCACGGCCACGCTGAGCGGCGGCACCGTGTGGGTGACCGATGCCAAGGGCGGCACGGCCGCGGTGACGATCGCCAATGTCTACCAGTCGAACGGCGTGATCCACGTCGTCAACAAGGTGCTGCTGCCGGGTTGAGTCAGGTCCGCTGCGCGGCCTCCGCTTCGTCTCGCAGCCACTGTGCGAAATCCTGCGCGTCGCGGTTGCCCGCGGCGCGCCGCGACATCTCGATGAAGTAGCCGCGGTGCGATGCCGCGCCCTCGCCGAGCGGCGCCACGAGCCGACCGTCGCGCATCAGTTCGCGCAGCAGCGGCAGGCGCCCGATGACCACGCCCTGCCCCGCCACCGCGGCGGCCACGGCATCGGCGTACTGCGTGAAGCGCAGCGTGCTCTTCATGCGCAGGTCTTCCAGCCCCATCACCTTGAGCCACGGCTCCCAGTCGGCGGTCGGGGCTTCGCTGTGGTCGGGGTATTCGATGGTGAGCAGCGTGAGCTTGGAAAAGTCGGACAGCTCGCGCAGCGACGCGGCCACCTGCGGCGCGCACAGCGGGATCAACGATTCCTCGAACAGCGCCGGGCCCACACCGCGGCCGATGGGCACGAAGCGCACCGCCACGTCGATGCGGCTGCGTTCCATGTCGAGCACGTCGAGCGTGGCCGACACGCGCACGTCGACCTGCGGATGCGTGCTGGTGAAGCGCGCCAGCTTCGGAATGAGCCACAGCGAGGCGAAACCCGGCGTGGAGGTGATCGACACCTGCCGCGGCGCGGCGCTGGCGCGCACGCTCGCGGTGGCGTC
>NZ_CALRZC010000192.1:0-16381 GCF_943372545.1 Variovorax sp. YR752
GTCGAAACTGCGCCAGCGCAGCCGTTCGGCCTGCTCCAGCTCCGCCCCTTCCAGGCTCGGCTCGCTCAGCGCGCTCGCCGCCGTCGGCTCGTCCGCGCCGCCGCATCCCGCCAGCACCATGCTCGCAACCGCCTGCATCACCAGCAGCGCGGTCCGCTTCCTGCGGAGTTTCATTCCCAACAACCCTTCGTTCAATCTTGTTCGGTCGCGCTGATGCGCGACCCGCGGCCACCTTGCCCACAGCGGCCTCCTCGGGAGGACACCGCTTGCGGTGCCAGACGGCGCCGCTTTGCAGGGGTGATGGGCACGATATCGGCGAGGCATGCCGGCACCGGTAACCACGGCGCAACGATGTAACGGGCGGAATGAGTCACCCCCCCTTGATCAAGGGGGAGAACACGGGGAAATGTCTGTCGCCGCGGAACAAGCCGCCGCGTTTGTTACAACTTCGCCGGGGATCCGGCGTGTCGCGTCAGGGCCGCGAACCCGTCGCTACCGGGCGAAGTCCGCCAATGCCCTGCAGGCGAAATGCCTCGGCCAGCAAGTCGCCGACCCGCGTTGCACCGCTGGCGTTCATGTGCACGCAGTCGTAGAAGTGCGAGGGCTCGAAACCGGCTCCCTCGAGATCGATGTAGTGCCCGCCTGCCGCGGGACATTCCTGCGCCATGACCTCATTGAGCGACAAGATGGCCAGACGATAGTCCAGGCCATTGAACTTGCGCCCCTGGTACGTGAACACGTCGGGAATCCCGCGCCATGCATCGCCGTGGCGCCGATAGATCAGCGACGGCTGCGACACGCATACCGGCTTGGCGCCGCGCGCTTCGATCAGCTGCAGCAGACGGCGCAGGCGTTCGCGAAAGGCCTCGCTGCTGGCCGCGACCAGGGGAGCAATGTCGGCCGCGGGCGCCGTGCTCGTGTAGTCCGAATCGGTCGGAAAGATCAGCTTGTGTGCCGCGAACAGGGGCGCGTCCGCACGGGCCGCCAGCGCACGGCGCGCCAGTCGCAGCAACGCGGAGTTGTCGTTCACGGCCCGCTTGAGTCGCGCCAGCCAGCCCGCCGGTTCGTCGGCACGCAGATCGGAAGGCGCCCGCTCGGTGCGCAGCGCCGCATCATTGACACCGATATAGAGCAGCACGTATTCCGGCCTCAGCCCCGGCACGAGGGGCAGCCAGCGCTCCAGCGCGGCGATGTGGCCGAAGCTCGAATGCCCGTCGACGCCTGCGTTGGCGATGCACCAGGGCCCGCCTCCGTGGGCCTGCGTCATATGCGCCTGCAACCGATCCTGCCAGGTCTGGCCATCGCTCACGTAGACCTGGTCGGTCGTCGACCCCCCAAGCGTCACGAGACGCACCTGCGCCGGGTCGACGCAGGACCCGCGCAGGCCGTAGCGGTCCCTCGTGTAGCGCACCGGCGCCGCATCCGGACCATAGATCCGCCGGACGTCGTACACGACACTGCGCTCGCGCACCACGTTGAGCCTGTCGACCTCGCTCCACGAGCCTCCACGGAGCCAGCCGCCGAACACCAGTTCCAGCCCCAGCAGGCCGAGCAGGAGGACCAGCAGGCTGGCCGCCACCAGGACGAGGATCTGTCTAGTCGAGCTCATAGGCGTTGCGGTAGTCCTGCTGCAGCGCCGGGTCCTGTGCCGACTTGTCGAGCAGGCAGTTGCCCACGGCGAGCAAGTCGATCTCGGTGCCCATCAGGCAGCGGAATGCATCCTCCGGCGTGGCGACGATCGGTTCGCCGCGCACGTTGAACGACGTGTTGACCAGCACCGGGCAGCCGGTCAGTTCGTGGAAGCGGCTGATCAACTGGTGGTACAGCGGATTGGTCTGCCGGTGCACGGTCTGGATGCGTGCCGAGTAGTCCACGTGCGTGACGGCCGGAATGCTGGAGCGCGGCACATTCAGCTTGTCGATGCCGAACAGCTGGCGCTGGGCTTCGTTCATCGGCAGCTGTCGGTCCTCGCGCACATCGGCCACCAGCAGCATGTAGGGGCTGTCGCTGTCGATGTCGAACCAGTCCGCGACGTGCTCGCGCAGCACGCTCGGCGCAAAAGGACGGAACGACTCGCGGTACTTCACCTTCAGGTTGAGCGTCTTCTGCACGCTCGGCGAACGCGGGTCCGCCAGGATCGACCGTGCCCCGAGCGCACGCGGTCCGAACTCCATGCGCCCCTGATGCCAGCCGACCGCCTTGCCATCGGCGAGCGCACGCGCCACGGCATCGATCATGGCCGCGGTGTCGAGCGTCCTGAAGCGCGCGCCGGCCGCCACAAGCCGGCGCTCGATGTCGTCCTGCGAATACGACGGGCCGAGGTAGGCCCCGTGCATCGCGTCGCGCCCCGGCCGGACCTGACGCTCGCCGCCGAGCACGGTGTGATAGACGGCCAGTGCGGCGCCCAGGGCCCCGCCGGCGTCGCCTGCCGCCGGCTGCACCCAGAGATCGTCGAACAGTCCCGAGCGCAGCAGCTTGCCATTGGCGACGCAGTTCAGCGCAACGCCGCCCGCCAGGCAGAGCCGGCGCAGGCCGGTCGACCGGGCGATGCCTCGCGCCAGCGCCAGCATCACGTCCTCGGTGACCACCTGCACGGAGGCGGCCAGGTCCATCTCGCGCTGCGTCAGCCGCGACTCGGGCGAACGCGGCGGCCCGCCGAACAGTTCGTCGAAGCGGCTGTTGGTCATCGTCAGCCCGGTGCAGTAGTCGAAGTACTGCATGTCGAGCATGAACGATCCATCCTCGCGCACGTCGATGAGGTGATCGCGGATCAGTCCGGCGAACCGGGGTTCGCCGTAGGGGGCGAGCCCCATCACCTTGTACTCGCCCGAGTTGACCTTGAACCCGGTGTAGTAGGTGATCGCGGAGTACAGCAGGCCCAGCGAGTGCGGGAAGCGGATCTCCTTGTGGATCTGCAGCGAGTTGCCCCGGCCGACGGCCATCGAGGTGGTGGTCCACTCGCCCACGCCGTCCAGTGTGAGCACCGCGGCCTCGTCGAACGGCGACGGAAAGAAGGCGCTCGCGGCATGGCTGAAGTGATGCTCGGAGAAGAGCAGCCGTTGCGACCAGTCGGTGGCGCTGCCCCACAGGCGGTCCAGTTCGCCGACGATCACCGACTTCTGGAACAGCTTGTCCTTGAGCCACACCGGCAGCGAGGTCGCGAACGATCGGAAGCCGCGCGGCGCGAAGGCCAGGTAGGTCTCCAGCAGGCGCTCGAACTTCAGGAACGGCTTGTCGTAGAAGACGACGTGGTCGATATCGCGCGGATTGCAGGCCGCCTCGCCAAGGCAGTAGGCAATGGCATGGACCGGAAAGGCGGCATCGTGCTTCCTTCGCGTGAAGCGCTCTTCCTGCGCGGCCGCGACGATGCGCCCGTCATCGACCAGACAGGCGGCGGCATCGTGGTAGTAGGCCGAGATGCCGAGGATCTTCATCGCATCAGGCCCTCGCGCGCTAGAACAGCGTGTAGATGAACGGCGCGAGCACGGAGCCCTGGGCAATCACGAGCAGTCCGCCGATCGCCACGAGCAGCAGAACGATCGGCAGCAGCCAGAGCTTCTTGCGCGCACGCAGGAACGCCCACATCTCTTTCAGGAATGCCATGGGCCTCCTCAGAACTGGTTGCCGAAGCTGTCGCCGCCGGGCCCGGGCGGGTCGCGAGGCTGCCAATGGGTGGGCTGATCGCGGCGCAGGCGCAGCCGGAGTTCGTCGCGCCCGGCCAGCCGCTGCACCAGTGCGACCGGGGTGACGACCCCGTAGAACAGCACGCCCAGCACGACGGGACTGACCAGGCGGCCGAGCAGATGGCCGAGCGCCATCCAGGCGCGGTTCAGCGGGCCGAGCAGCGCCGGTCGCCACGCCGAGGCCAAGCCGAACAGCAGCGACACCGCCGCCAGCAGGCCGGCAGCGAGCATCGCGCCATGGCGCCACCCTGCCCAGGCAGCCAGCAGCGCGAACACGGCCGTGAACAGCACGCCGAAGCTGCGATCGCCTGGCGCCTGCGGCCGTGGCGAAGCGGATGCACGAACGTCGTGGGGCATGACTTGGACCTCGCGGTCTCCGGAGGTCTGGTTCTCCGGCGAGCGCCGCCAATCTAGTTGGAGGCGTGCGGCGCCGCCAACCCGCGGATGGGTGGTTCTGGCGCCACCGGGTCGACCCAGGCGCCGAAGGGACGCACTTCCATTCCGGCTGCGGCCACCGCCACGCAGGCATGCGCGCCGGAGGGCAGCCGCGCGCCCCACAATGTCCAACCCGCAGCAGCTTCGCGGTCGCCGCCGAAGGCAAGCAGCCGCGCAGGCGCGTCGGGATCGACCTCGACCACGAAGGCATCGAGCGGTTCGTGCAAGCCGCGCCCGAGCGACTTGACCACAGCCTCCTTTCTCGTCCAGGCGGCGATGAACGCCTCGGCGCGGCGCGCAACGGGCAAGCGCTGCAGCGCGCGCACCTCGTCGGCGGCGAAATTGGCTCGTGCAATGGCATTGAAGTCATCCACCACACGCATCTGCTCGACGTCGACGCCCAGCGCGTGGCGGGCGCAGAGCGCCACCAGCAGTTCGTCGCCCGAGTGCGCGACGTTGAACTGCAGCGTCGGGCCACGCCCTTGCGCCTCCAGCCCGGGTTTGCCCAGCGCCGACACCACCAGGCGCAAGCCCTGAGGGTCGCGGTCGAGGTACCAGCCCAGCAGGATGCGCACGAGCGCGCGACCGGCCACGAAGCGCTGGCGCAGCCGATCGCCGCGCAGGCGATCCGCGCGCTCGCGCTCGGCACCGTCGAGCAAGCGGTGCAGATCACCCGTCGCCGTCACGGCAGTGTCCAGAGGCATGCGCCAGACATGCACTTGATCTGCATCCAGCGCAGGCGCGTCGCCCCCATCCGTGCCGCACAGTGCGCGCAGCAGGTCGAGGTGAATCGAGCGGTCGGTCGTCGGTCTGGCGGGCATCGTCATTCGACCCGGCACACCCGGCGTCGACATTGCGAGGAATTCTGCACAGGTCGGGTGAAGAAATTGCTCACGATCGCCATCCGTTCTGGGGGGGATATCGCGGACATCCGGCGATAGGATCCGCAAGTCAAGAAGTGTGAAGCCGGCGTGGAGACTGGCGATCGCGTCAATGGGGAGAGCTTGGTGATCAGATCGGCACGCGGCAGGCAACAAGAACGGACACGGCGATTGCCGCGCGGGCGGTCATGAGCAACGCATGGGTGCGCCGGTTCTCGCCGCGGCCGCAGGCCCGCGCCCGCCTGTTCTGCTTCGCCCATGCCGGCGCCGGCGCCTCCGTCTATCGTCTCTGGCCGTCGGGACTTCCCGCCGACCTGGAAGTGTGCGCCGTGCAGCTGCCGGGCCGGGAGACCCGTCTTCACGAGCCGGCACTGACGGACATGAACCAGATCGTCGAGGCCGCGCTGGGTGCCCTGGTCAGCGAATTCGATCGCCCGTTCGCCTTCTTCGGCCACAGCATGGGCGCCGTGGTGGCCGCCGAGCTCGCGCATGCGCTCGCCGCACGCGGCGGGCCTCTGCCCGGCCATCTGGTCGTTTCGGGTCGGCGCGCCCCACAGTGCCCCGAGACCGACCCGCCGCTGCACAGGCTGGACGATGCCGACTTCGTCGCCGAGCTGAATCGCCGCTACGGCGGCATCCCTGAGGAAGTGCTGCAGCATGAGGAACTGCTGCAGTTGCTGCTGCCCGCCTTGAGAGCCGATCTGCAGGCCCTGGAGACGTCAGCGCGCGCGCAGGGCCGGGCAGCCCTGCCGATGCCGCTGAGTGCCTTCGGCGGCAGCGACGATGACCGGGCGCAGCGCGATCAGCTCGAGGGCTGGGGCGCAGAGACGCGCGGCCCGTTCCGCGTGCGTGTGTTCCCCGGTGACCACTTCTACCTGCAGCCCCGGCGCACCGAGCTGCTGGCCGACTTGTCCGTGACCCTGGCTCCGCTGCTGCCGGCTCCGCTGCCACGGATCCACGCGTGACCTTCCGGGCCGCCATGCACAGTTCACCGCCGGTGGCAATCGTCGGAATCGGCTGCCGCTATCCCGGCGGCGTGGCCGACGCGCGCGCCTTCTGGCAGCTGCTCACCGAAGGGCGCGATGCGATCGGCGAGATCCCGCGCGACCGCTTCGACCTCGATCGCTTCTACGACGCGCGGCCGGCCACGCCGGGCCGCGTGATGACACGCTGGGGCGGATTCCTCGACAACCTGGACCGCTTCGATGCCGCCTTCTTCGGCATTTCGCCGCGCGAAGCCGAACGCATGGATCCGGCCCAGCGCCTCGTGCTCGAGACGGCCTGGGAGGGTCTGGAGGATGCCGGCCTCGACATCGCAGCACTCGACGGCAGCGCCACCGGCGTCTTCATCGGCCAGTGGTTGAGCGACTTCGAGGCGCGCCTGTTCGACGACCCGGAGCAGGCCGACTTCTACATGACCACCGGCAGCGGCCGCTACGCCACCTCGGGCCGGCTGTCGTATCTGCTCGGACTGCGCGGCCCCAGCCTGACGCTGGACACCGCCTGCTCGTCGTCTCTGGTGGCGGTGCACGCCGCGTTGCGCAGCCTGCGCAGCGGGGAGTGCCAGCTGGCGCTGGCCGGCGGTGTCAACGTGATCCTGCAGCCGCACATCAGCGTGGCCTACTCGCAGAGCCGCATGATGGCACCGGACGGCCGCTGCAAGTTCGGCGACGCGCAGGGCGACGGCTACGTGCGCAGCGAGGGCGCCGCGCTCGTCGTGCTCAAGCCGATGGCGCGTGCACTGGCCGACGGGGACCGCATCTATGCCGTCCTGCGCGGCAGCGCGGTCAACAACGACGGCCGCAGCAGCGGCTCGATGGGCACACCCAGCCGCGCCGGTCAGGAGGCGCTGCTGCGCAGCGCCTATGCCGATGCCGGCGTTGCTGCCGCGGACGTCAGCTGCATCGAGGCGCACGGCACCGGCACCCGCGCAGGCGATCCGGTCGAACTTGGCGCACTCGCCGCCGTGCTCGGCGAAGGCCGTGCCGGTGCGGCGCGCGCCCGCGTCGGCTCGGTGAAGACGAACTTCGGTCACACCGAGGGCGCCGCCGGCGTGGCCGGCCTGATCAAGCTGGCGCTGGCCCTGCACCACGGCCGCATCCCGGCCAGCCTGCACTGCCGCGAGCCGAATCCGGCAATCGACTGGGCGCACGCCCCGCTCGAACTGGCGCGCCGCGAGGATGCCTGGCCGCCAGGCCCGCGGCTCGCGGGAGTCAGCGCCTTCGGCATCGCCGGCACCAATGCCCACGTCGTTCTCGAGGGCGCGTCGTCCGGCGCCGCGGCCGACGCAGCACCGGTCACGCTGCCCGACCGTCCCGCGCTGCTGCTGCTGTCGGCGCGCAGCCGCGAGGCCCTGGTGGCGCTGGCGCGTACCTACGCGCAGCAGTTGCACGGCGCCGACCGGCCCCGGCTCGACGACCTGTGCTGGGCCGCGGCCACCCGTCGCACGGCGCTGTCGCACCGGGCTGCATTCGCCGCCGCCGACGCCGCGACGATGGTCTCGCGCCTCGAGGCCTTCGCCACCGGCGAGGCCGCCGACGCCGAAGGCGTGGTTCACGTGGCGCCGGCTCGCGGCCCGGTGTTCGTGGTACCGGGCCAGGGCGGTCAGTGGGCCGGCATGGCGCGCCAGCTGCTCGACGCCGAGCCGGCGTTCCGCGACGCCCTCGCCGCCTGCGACGCGGCGGCGCGCCCCTGGCTGCACATCTCCATCGTCGACTACCTGCGCTCGACACCGGCGGGGCCGGAACGCATCGACGAAGTCCAGCCCGTGCTGCTGGCCGTGGCCATCGCCTGCGCACGCTGGCTGGAGTCGGTCGGCGTGGCGCCGTCGGCGCTGATCGGCCACAGCATGGGCGAGGTCGGCGCTGCTCACCTCGCCGGTGCGCTCGACCTTGCCCAGGCGATGCGCATCATCTGCCGGCGCAGTGCGCTGATGTCGCGCGAGAGCGGGCGCGGCGCGATGGCGATGGTCGAACTGCCGATGGACGACGCGGGCCGGCGGCTCGCCGGTCTGGAAGACCTCCTGTCGGTGGCTGTGAGCAACAGCCCTCGCTCCTGTGTGATCTCCGGCGATCCGGTGGCGCTGCGCGGCCTGCTCGACCGGCTCGAGTCGGAAGGCGTGTTCTGCCGCCCGATCAAGGTCGACGTCGCCTCGCACAGCCCGCAGATGGACGCCGCGTCGGCGGCGCTGTCCGCCGAACTGGCCGACCTGCAGCCGCAGCCGCCGCAGCGCGAACTGCTCTCCACCGTGCTGGCGCGCCCGGTGCAAGGTGCCGAACTGGACGGCGGCTACTGGGGCCGCAATCTGCGCCAGCCGGTTCGCTTCACCGACTGCGTGCAGCAGGCGCTCGACGGTGCGGCCGGCAGCTTCATCGAACTCGGTCTGCACCCGGTCCTTGTGGCGGCGGTGGAGCAGACGGCGCAGTCCCGCTCGCATCGCATCGCTGCCATGTGCTGCGGCCGGCGCGATGAGACGGAGTCCGTGCGCCTGATGGCCGTCCTGGCCGGGCTGTGGGTCGCCGGCCACGCGCTCGACCTGCAGCGCGTGCTGCCGGCGGCGCGCCGCTGGGTCGACCTGCCGCACTACCCGTGGCAGCGCGAGCGTCACTGGATTCGTCTGGCCGATCCGCTGGAACAGCGCCGCAGACGCGGTGCGGCCCCCGTCGCCGTGCCGGCCGAACAGCAGGGCTGGCTGCACGCGCTGCGCTGGGTGCCTGCGGAAGCGCCGGCCGCGGCGCCGGACGCTGGCCCGTGGTGGGTGACCGGAGAGGCGGCCGACAGCCTCGCTGCTGCCTGGAACAGCGCTGGCCACACCGCCCGGGCGATCGCTGCCGACATGCTGGAAGCGACCTTGCGCGACGGTCCGTCGCCCAGCGTGCTGGTCTGTCTTCCCGGCGACGATGCCGACGCCGGCTGGCTGCCGGTAGCCACGCTGCAGGCGGTGGCACGATCGGGGCGGCTCGACGGCAGCCTGCGCCTGTGGGTGGTCACGCGCGGCGCACAGGTGCGCGGCGGCCGGGTGGCGGTGCGCGCCGCAGCGGCCTGGGGCAGCGGGCGGGTGCTTGCCGACGAGCACCCCGACAGCTGGGGCGGGCTGGTCGACATCGACCCGCAGGCCACACCGGACCAGGCTGCCGTGGCCCTGGCCGGCGAATTCGGCACGCCGGGGCAGGCGCAAGTGCTGTGGGACCGTGGCGAACGTTTCGAACTGCGCCTGCGGGCGCTGATCGATGGCGAGTTCGAGCCTGCCCCGCTGCCGTGGCGCAAGGACGCGTCCTATCTGCTGACCGGCGGCCTCGGCGCCGTCGGCCTGAAAGTGGCTGCTTCGATGGTGGCGCAAGGCGCGCGCCGACTGCTGCTGCTTGGTCGCCATGGCCTGCCGCCGCGCTCACGCTGGCTCGATGCCGACCTCGCACCGCGCGACAGGCAGCGCATCGCCGCCGTCCGCGCGCTGGAGGCTGCGGGCGCCGCGGTGCAGGTCGTCGAAGCCGACGTCGCCAACGCCGCATCCCTCGAAGGCGCGCTGCAGCGCCATGACGCCGAAGCCTGGCCGCCGATCCGCGGCGTGGTGCACGCGGCCGGCGTGCTCGACAACCGGCTCGCGCTCGCGCTCGACCGAGACAGCCACGATCGTGTCGGCGCGGCCAAGCTCACCGGCGCGCTGCAACTGGACCGCCTGCTGCCCGAACTCGACTTCTTCGTGCTGTTCTCGTCGGTCAGTGCCGTGCTGGGCTTCTCAGGCATGGCGAACTACGCGGCAGCCAATGCCGGTCTCGACGCGCTGGCCGCCGATCGCCGCGCACGCGGCCAGGCCGCGCTCAGCCTGCAATGGGGCCCGTGGGAAGGCACCGGCATGCACGGCGGCGACAACGCCGCACAGGAAATGGAAGTGCTGCGCCGGCGCGGTGTGCGCAGCTTCGGCGCGGATCAGGGTGCGGCCCTGTTCGCGGCGCTGGCGGGCCGCGCCGAGGCCACTGTCATGGCCGTTCCGATCCACTGGCCGACGCGGCGCGCAGCCGGCCACGGCGGCTCGCGCGGGCTGTTCGCAGGCCGCGGCGAGCTCGGCGAGACGATCGCCGGCGCCGGGCTGGCGCAGCGGCTCGAGGCGCTGTCGCCGGACGATCGCCGCCGGCTGGCCGAGCCGCTCGTGCGCGAGGCCGTCGGTGCGGTGCTGAAGCTGGCGCCGGCACGCATCGATCCGGCGCAGCCATTCGGGACGCTGGGTCTGAGCTCCCTGCTGGCGATGGAACTGCGCAACCGCCTGGAGACGCTTTTCGCGCGCCCGCTGTCGGCAACGCTGGCCTGGAACTACCCGACGGTCGACAGCCTGGTCGGCTTCCTGTGTGGCGACAGCCCCGCCGCCGTGCGGCCCGCCGCGGCATCCAAGCCCGCGGCAATCAGTGCCGACGTCGGCCGCCTCAGCGACGCCGAAGCCCTTCAACTGCTGCGCCGCCGCCGCTGAGATCCGGATGAGCACCGACACCCCGACCCCGACGCTGCGCGAGCTGTCCCCGCTCAAGCTCGCACTGCTGGCCGGGCAGGCGCGCGCCGCCAGCGAGCCACTGCTGCGGGCCGATCCGATCGCCATCATCGGCATGGGCTGCCGGCTGCCGGGCGACGTGTTCGACGCCGAGGGCTTCTGGCAGTTGCTGTGCGACGGCATCGACGCGGTGCGCGAGGTGCCGCCCGGGCGCTGGAACACCGAGGCGCTGTACGACCCCGATCCCGCCGTGCCCGGCAAGATCGCTTCGAAGTGGGGCGGCTTCCTCGACACCATCGACGGTTTCGACGCTGCCTTCTTCGGCATCCTGCCGCGCGAGGCGGAGCGCATGGATCCGCAGCAGCGGCTGTTCCTCGAGGTTGCCATCGAGGCGCTAGACCATGCCGGCCTGCCGCGCGACAAGCTGGCCGGCTCGCGCACCGGCGCCTTCGTCGCCAGCTACTACAACGAGTACGCGCAACTTCAGTACGGCAACCCGGCGATCATCGACGCACGCACGCTGACCGGCACGGTGCACAGCGTGCTGGTCAACCGGCTGTCCTACCTGCTCGACCTGCGCGGGCCCAGCATCTCGATCGACACCGCCTGCTCCTCGTCACTGGTGGCCATCCACCTCGCCTGCCAGAGCCTGCGCCACGGCGAGAGCGACATCGCCATCGCCGGCGGCGTCTCGCTGATGGTCACCGAGGCGCAGATGATCTCGCTGTCCAAGGTCGGCTTCATGGCGCCCGACGGCCGCTGCAAGACCTTCGACGCGAGCGCCGACGGTTTCGGCCGTGGCGAGGGTTGCAGCGTGCTGGTGATGAAGCGCCTGGCCGACGCGCTGGCCGATGGCGACCGTGTGCTCGCCGTGGTGCGCGGCTCGGCGGTGAACCAGGACGGCCACTCGACGGTGCTGGCCGCGCCCAACGGCCTCGCGCAGCAGGCGCTGATCCGCGAGGCGCTGGACAACGCCCAGGTCGAAGCATCGAGCATCGGCTTCATCGAGACGCACGGTACCGGCACGCCACTGGGCGATCCGATCGAAGTCGAGGCGCTCGGCGCCACGGTGGGCGTGCCTGCCGCCGGCGCGACGCCTTGCCTGCTCGGTGCGGCGAAGGCCAATCTCGGCCACCTCGAGGCAGCCTCCGGTGCGACCGGCGTCATCAAGGCGGTGCAGGTGCTGCGTCATGGTGAGATCCCGGCCCAGGTGCACTTCCGCAACCTCAATCCGCACATCTCGCTGGCCGGCACGCGCCTGGCGATCGCGGCACAGCGCACGCCGTGGCCCGCCGGAGCCGCGCCCCGCCGCATCGGCACCAGCGGTTTCGGGGTCGGCGGCACCAACGCCCATGTGATCCTGGAAGAGGCGCCCCGCCTGGGCAACGAGCCGGCGGCGCCGACGCCGGCGCCCTGGCTGCTGCCGCTGTCGGCACAGAGCGAGGCGGCCTTGCAGGCGCTGGCGCGGCGATGGGTCGACTTTCTTGGTCACGCCGCCGCACCGCTGCCGGCGCTGTGCGCCGCTGCCGGCGAACGGCGCTCGCACTACGACCATCGCCTGGCGGCAGTGGGAAGTTCCTCGAACGCGCTGATCACGCAGTTGCAGGACTTCGCCGAGGGCCGCGAGACTGCCGGCCTGGCCGTTGGCCGCCGCGCCAGGGCGCGCCCGCTGCGCCTGGCCTTCGTCTTTGGCGGCCAGGGCCAACAGTGGCTGGGCATGGGTCGCGAACTGCTGCGCAGCGAGCCGCTGTTCCGCGACACGCTGCACGACATCGATGCGCGCCTGCGTCGCCATGTGGACTGGTCGCTGCTGGAGCAGTTGGCGGCGCCCGAGCACGCCTCACGGCTCGACGACACCGAGATCGCCCAGCCGGTCCTGTTTGCACTGCAGGTGGCGCTCACCGCGCTGTGGGCGCACTGGGGCATCCGACCTCAGGCCGTGACCGGCCACAGCGTCGGCGAGATCGCCGCGCTGCACGTCGCCGGCGTGCTCGACCTCGACGAAGCCTTGCGTGTGGTCGTGCTGCGCGCGCGTTTCATGCAGCGCGCCACCGGCCAGGGCGCGATGGCCGCAGTCGGCCTCACCGAGGCGCAGGCACAGGCCCGGCTCGCGCCGCATGGTGGGCAGCTGTCGGTCGGCGCGGTGAACAGCCCTCGCGGCGTCGTGCTCTCGGGCGAACGGCCGGCCCTGACCGCGTTGCTCGCCGAACTCGAGCAGGAGGGTGTGCCGCAGCGCATGCTGCCGGTCAACTATGCCTTCCACAGCGCACAGATGAAGCTGCACGCCGAGGCCTTCGCCCAGGCACTCGGCGAGGTGCGCAGCAGCGCGCCGAGGCTGCCGGTCTACAGCACGGTGTCCGGGCGGCGTCTCGACGCTCGTGTCGATGCGGCCTACCTGGCGGGCAACGTGCGCCAGCCGGTGCGCTTCGCCGATGCCGTGACGGCCATGCTCGGCGACGGCCACGGCGCCTTCCTAGAGATCGCCGCGCACCCGGTGCTGGCGGGCGCCATCGCCGAGTGCGCCGAGACGTCCGAGAATCCCCCGCTGTCGCTGGCCTCGCTTCGCCGGGGGCGTGCCGAGCGCGAGTCGCTGCTGCAGTCCTGCGCGGCGCTCTATGCCGCCGGGCACACGCCGGACTGGGTCGGGCTGCAAGGCGGACCTGCCGAGGTGCTGGACCTGCCTGCCTATCCCTGGCAGCACCAGCGCTACTGGCTGCCCCTGCCTGACGCCGCGGCCGCGCCGATCGCGGCGGGAACACCGGCTGCGCCGCTGCTCGGGCGCCGGCTGGACGCCGCCGGCGGTGCACTTTTCGAGGCACACTGGCCCGGCTCGACGCCGGCCTGGCTGAGCGAACACCGCGTCGGCGGCCGGCTGATCGTGCCCGGCATGGCCCTGCTCGAGGCGCTTCGCGAGGCGGCCGCACCATCGCTCGGCGCCGACCGGGTGCGGCTCGACGATGTCGTCATCCATCGCCCGCTGCAGCTGGACGAGGGCGCAGCCAGCCGCTGGCAGGTGCTGGCGACCGAGGTTGCCGACGGGCGCGCGCGCGCCACACTGCATGGCCAGGACACGGCCGCGCCGACAGGATGGCAGAAGATCGCCAGCGCCAGCGTCACCACCGCCCCGACCGCTGCCGTGGTCGCCGACGCGCTGGCGGCAAGCACGTCCGACCCGCCGCTCGGTGCTGTCTACGACGCGTTCGCCGGCCTGGGCATTCAGTTCGGCCCATCGTTCCGCGTCGTGCGGCGCCTCGATCTGCATGACGGTGCGGCGACCGCCTGGCTGGCCCTGGCCGATGCCGACACGACGACCAGCACGAACACGCTGCTGCTCGACGGCGCGCTGCAGGCGGCGCTTGCCGCGCTCGGCGGTGGCGTGCCGCGCGAGGCCCTGCTACCGCTGGCCGTCGAGGTGGCCGAACTGCCGGCGACGCTGCCCGCCGCGCTGCGTGCCGAACTGCGCTGGACCCGGCCCGAGGGAGCCCGCACGGTGCGCGTCGACATCGTTCTGCATGCGCTCGACGGCCGCGTGCTCGGCCGCCTCGATGGCGTCAGCCTCGTGCCCGCCGGGGAACTCGCGAACGACGCCGACGACGTGCTCTACGAGATCGTCTGGACGGATGCCGAGCCCGCATCGGCGGGAGCGGCCGATGCCGGCTGTACGCTGGTGCTGGGCCACGACTGCGATGCGCTGGCTGCCGCGCTGCGGGCTCAGGGACGAACCGCCCTCGCCCGTGCCATTGCGCACTGGCCGGCCGAACGAGCGGGCTGGGAAGCGCTGCTGCAGGCCGGCGAGCCGCCACGCCCGTCGGCGGTCGTGCTGCTCGATGACGGCGCCGAGGGGCTGACAAGCACCTCTTTGCTGGGGCTGGTGCAGGCTCTCGCGCAGCGCGGCGACGCGGTGCTCAGCCTGGTCACCCGCGGTGCACAGGCGGTTCGCGACAGTGTCCCTCAGCCCGCTGCGGCGGCACTGTGGGGCCTGGGCAGCGTGATCACCGTGGAGCACCCGGAACTGGCGTTGCGCCTGATCGACCTCGACCCCGACACGGGCAGCGTCGACGTCGCCGCCGTCGCCGAGCGCTTGTGCACCGCGCCCGGCGGCGGGTCGCGCTGGGCCGTGCGCGGTACCGCGTGGCTGCGGCCGCAGCTGCGCCACCATGCCGCCCTGCCTTCGCGTGCCGCGGCGCAGACACTGCGCGCCGACCCACGTGGCACGCTCGACGGCCTGGCCTGGGTCAGGCAGGACCCGTTCGCGCCGGGGCCCGGCGAGGTGCGCCTGCGCGTGCTCGCCGCCGGGCTGAACTTCCGCGACGTGCTGATGGCGCTGGGCATGATCCCCGGCCAGGAGGAATTCCTCGGCGCCGAATGTGCCGGCGTGGTCGAAGCCTGCGGCACCGGCGTGTCGGGCCTGAATCCGGGCGACCGCGTCTTCGGCTTCGCGCCGCGCAGCCTTGCCTCCCACGTGAACGTGCCGGCCGCCTACCTGGCCCCCTGGCCCGAGGCGCTGGGCTCGATGGAACAGGCCGCTTCGCTTCCGGTGGCGTTCCTGACCGCGATGCTCGGGCTGGAGCACATCGCAGGCCTGCGTCCCGGCCAGCGCGTGTTGATCCATTCGGCCGCCGGCGGCGTCGGCCTGGCGGCACTGCAGCTGGCCCGACGCGCCGGCGCCGAGGTCTTCGCCACCGCAGGCAGTCCGGCCAAGCGCGACCTGCTGCACCGGCTCGGCGCCACGCAGGTGTTCGACTCGCGTTCGCCCGACTTCAGCGCGCGCGTCCTGGCGCTCACCGACGGCCGCGGGGTGGACGTCGTGCTCAACTCGCTGGCCGGCGAGCTCATCGGTGCCAGCGTCGAGGCGCTGGCCGCACACGGCTGCTTCCTCGAACTGGGCAAGCGCGATCTCTGGTCGGCCGAGCGCTTCGCCGCCGTGCGCCCTGCCGCCCGCTACGCCGTCTACGACCTCGGCAGCACGGCCGCTGCCGAGCCCCAACGTCTGCGCCCGATGCTCGACACGCTCGTCGCCGCACTGCTCGATGGCTCGCTGCGACCGCTGCCGCTGCGCGTCTACGACTTTGCTCAGGCGCCAGCCGCGTTTAGGCTGATGGCACAGGCACGTCACGTCGGCAAGCTGGTGCTGCGCGCCCCGCGCGATGCGGGTTCGGCCGGCGAACTGGCAGTACGGCCGGACGCGCGCTACCTGATCACCGGCGGGCTCGGCGCACTGGGCCTGCATACCGCGCGCTGGCTGGCACGGCGCGGCGCACGCCATCTGCTGCTCAGCGCCCGCCAGGCGCCGTCTGCGACTGCCCTGCAGGCCCTGGACGCGCTGCGCCACGACGGCGTGACCGTCGAGGTCTGCGCCGCCGATGCCGGCGACGAGGCAGCCATGCGCAAGCTGCTGGCGCCGCACCCAGGGCAGGCGCCGCTGCGCGGCATCGTGCATGCCGCCGGCGTGCTCGATGATGGCCCGCTGCTGCTGCAGGACGCGCAGCGGTTCGCCCGCGTGCGTCGCGGCAAGGCGGACGGCGCACGCCTGCTCGACACCCTGACGCGCGGGCTGGCGCTGGACTTCTTCGTGCTCTATTCCGCCGCCGGCACGCTGCTCGGCCCGGCGGGCCAGGGCCCCTATGCCGCCGCCAATGCCGAGCTCGACGCCATCGCCCAGGCACGGCGCAGCGCCGGCCTGCCCGCGCTGAGTGTTGCCTGGGGGCTGTGGCGCGATGGCGGCATGGGTGCGCAGACCATCGCCGCCGGGCACGACACATGGACCGCGCGCGGCCTTCGCTGGCTGGAGGCCGATGCGGCCTTCGCGCACCTGGAACGGCTGTGGCGCGACGGCGCGACTCATGCCGCCGTGCTGCCGCTCGACTGGGCCCGCTTCCTCGCGGCACCGCCCGCGGGCCTGG